>JABDJM010000260.1 GCA_013002475.1 Saprospiraceae bacterium
CATCCTGGACTTTGCATTTAACAGGTAAAATGGCAATCGTACGATGATCATTAATGATTCTATCAAGAGAAGGAGCCTCATAGACTTTTGCAGATAGCTGCGCTTGGAGGGAGGTGGAAAAGGCGGCAAGAATGAGTATTAGCAGAAATGGATATTTCATATAACAGGATTATGACGCAAATGTATTGATTCGCAAAGAATGAATCAATAGGTCAAGGCTTGGAATAGAATAATAGGGAACCAAACTCTTTCTCTAAAAGCTGGCGTTAAGGCTTTTCTGCAACGAAATCCAGGCTATAGGAATTGATACAGTATCGTAGCCCAGTTGGCTCCGGGCCATCATCAAATACATGGCCTAAATGACCATCACATCTGGCGCACAAAACTTCGATCCGATTCCAACCAAATTTATCATCCTTTTTTTCGGCCACAAATTCCTCTTTGATCGGCTCGTAATAACTTGGCCATCCAGACCCGGATTTATATTTGGTTCCACTGGAAAAAAGTGGAAGCCCACAAGCTGCACATACATAAGTTCCCTCTCCTTTATGATCCCAAAGATCACCAGTAAATGCTCTTTCAGTCCCTGCTTCCCGAAGTATATAATACTCCTGGTCAGATAATTCTTTTTTCCACAGTTGGTTATCCTTATCAACTTTTACGAGCTGGCCTTCCTTAAATTCTCCAGGGATCAGACTAGCCTCCTCCTTTATTTGAGTAGCGGTTGAAACTTCCTGTCCCTGACAAGAGACAAAAATTAAAACCATCGCAGATAATATTGCTGAAAACGTTTTCATGAACTATTAATTTTTCTTTCTGGGGCTTGTCCACCTTTCTTTTTCAGCAAACTCCACGATCCTCTTTAAAAATCCAAGAATGCTTAGGAACACCAAATATCCAAAGGTCAATACCATAAATATCCAGCGGTAGGATCCCGCCTCATTGATGTCCATACTTGAAATTCCCCAGGCTACAAGCCCCGACATGAGGACTAAAGCTCCAAAGCTGAGCATTGATTTTGTCCAGTATTTGTTGAGGTCAGGGGCTGAAAGCGAAAAAATGGAGTTGAAAACTGAAAAGAAAAGTAAAAAACTGGCGGCTGACATCCACGGGAACCGGTCACTCACCTCAAGTATCCCCGCATAATGTATTAATTTCGCCATGAGAGTAACGACCAAACCTGCAATAAACACAATAGTCGCCTGGATGCCCGGGTGATGGGCCTTATAAAAAAAGGAACTGGGTTGATGTTCGACCATGATGTATAAATACGAAAAAAAGAAAATTGTTTTATCCAACACATGCCTTTTACATTTCTTAAGACCCTCCTAACAAGCTTTCTGGCCCTCTCTGCAATTGCAGGTCTCAATGGACAAAGTATAGTCAGTATTGCGGAAATCCAGGGAACTGGTACCGTAAGCCCCTACCTAGGGGACCTCGTCCGCGTTGATCATGCTGTGGTTACCCTAATTGAAGGAGGATCAATGGTCATTCAGACCCCAGCTGGTATGGATGATGAAAATGACCAAACATCAGAGGCTATTTTAGTGGAAGGCTTCATTCCAAGTTGGGTCTCTGTCGGATCAAATGTGAGGGTGGAAGGAGAAGTGAGTGAGTTTGATGGAGGCACACTAATCGAAGACCCTGGACTCTCGATTACGGAGTTAACCGAAGGCCTAAGTCCACAATTAGATAACCTGAATATCAGGGCGGAGACTATCAACTTTTCGGATATTGAAAATCTTGAACCATTAGAATGGATGTCGTTTCTTTTTCAGGATGCAACCCTTAGCTCCGCGACGGATGGAGGCACCGATTGGTTTTATGTGCATTTTGGGGGTGAGCGCCCTGCGCGTGAGCCGGGGATCTATGCTCCCGGCATAAACGGTCTTCCCAAATTTGACAGGAACCTGGAAAACTTTGTTTTCTTCCCTGAAGAGGTAGGCCTGCCTGCTTTGCCAGCAGGAAGTAGGATCACCGGGAGATGCATTATCTATCCGGATCTGGATCGATATTTTGCGCTTGGATATGATTACCAAACTGATGCAGCCCAGGTCCATCAACCCGTGCAATCTCCGGATGAAGATTATTTGTCGATCGCCTCTGCCAACCTTCTTTTTTTAAACAGAAACTATAGTGATTTTAATCTGCGTTTACCAAAGATTGCCGACTACCTCGTTAATGGTTTGGACCAACCTGATGTCATTGCTGTACAGGAAGTAGCTGATCAGTCCACGCTGAATTTTGTCGCTGACAGAATGAACTCTTTGCTCGGCGGAAATTTTTACTCCGCCTACCTTCTGCCGGGGAACAATGGCTCGAGTATAAACTCAGGTTTTCTTGTGAAAGACCGGATACAGGTATTGGATGTACAATCCCTTGGAAAAAATCAGGACATTAGTTTGGGAGGAGCCTTGCATGACCGACCTCCTATTCTCCTTCTTGCCCAAACTTCCACTGACCCTGCAATTACCTTCCAGGTACTAAACCTTCATTTAAGATCATTGAATGGGATCGAAGGAGGATCTTCGTTTTATGTTCGTACGAAAAGACATGAACAAGCGGTATCTGTTGCCAACATGGTGCAAAGCTTACGGGGAGAAAACCTATTCATAGTCGGCGATTATAATGCCTTTCCATTTTCAGATGGTTATGTAGATATATACAACCAGATCCAGGGCGGTGAGTCAGAAGGATCAAGCTTTGAAGTAGAGCCCATTGTTGCCCCGGCCCTCCAGGAACCTGTACAATCTGAGAATGAAAGAGAGAGTTACTCATACGTCTTCGATGGTAACACACAGCGGCTTGACCATATTCTATTTAATGACCTTGCAGAAATGACCTTTGAGGAAATCCAATTCTTCCGTGGAAATTCTGATGCACCATATACCTGGGAGAACAGTTATTCAAGACCTGAAAGGGCTTCGGATCATGACGGCCTAGTGAGCTATTATTCACTTCCACATGCCTGGGGTACCATTATTGTTGAACCACCCATAGGAAGACCCTTTGTAGAATTTACAAACCCCTACGTATTGGGGGTTCCGCTAAGATTTTATCCTAAGCAGGGAGACATTTATGAAGTGGATCTTTTTGATCTTGCCGGTCGAAAAGTAAAAACCTGGAAAACTGATTTTATTGGTGATAATGACATTTGGGAACTTCCTCTAAATAGCCATCCGGGGCAAGGATTTTATATATTAGAAATTCGGGGAGAAGATTTCAAATGGTCTGAACCCATTCTCTTTGGAATTGAGTAGTAGCCATGCGAAAACTAAAGCTGCAAGAATTAAACAGACTCTCGGAGGAGCAGGTGAAAAATGCTCCAAAGGTTCCTATACTACTTTGGTTAGATAACATTCGCTCAGGCCATAATGTAGGGGCAGCATTTAGAACGGGGGATGCCTTTCGAATTGAAGGGCTCATCCTTTCAGGATTTACACCCTGCCCTCCTCATCGTGAGATTTTAAAAACAGCTTTGGGTGCCGACCAATCTGTGGATTGGCACCAGGCAGACGACCCTATTTCGGAACTAAAAAAATGGAAAGGAAAAGGGTATAAGATCTATGCCGTTGAACAAACAGATCAATCCATTCCGTTAAACGAATTTCAGATTCCAGATAAGACAGGAATGATCCTAATCTTTGGAAACGAAGTTAAAGGGGTCAGCGAAGAATTATTGGAGCTCTGCGATTCCAGCATAGAGATACCTCAATATGGCGCCAAGCACTCTTTCAATGTTTCTGTTTCTATTGGAATTGTACTCTGGGAGTTTTGCCGGGCCTACAGGTATAAGTCAGAGTAATATTTACCGATATCCATATTTGTTAATCTCATCAAATCGAAGCCCAAGTCGGACACCAAAGTATGTCTGGGTGATCTCAGATTCCAAACTGGTGGTAACTTCTGGTAATGATAAAAATTCAAATCCACCAGTATCGAACCCGTAGGTGTATTGGAAGAGTGGCGTAATGGTAATAAAATCGTTCACCCCAAAATCAATGCCCGCTCCTATTCTGAGGGTTGGTTTAGTGGCTTGCTCCTTTCTTTCAGTACTGTTCTCCCCGGCAATGGTGGTGTTCGTGATCTCCTCCTTATAACTTGCAAAGGCAATTCCTGGAGCAGCTCTAATAAAGAATCCCTTTTGCAAAAAACTTCCATCTTTTGAAAAAGTCGGACAATCACAGTCTCCTTCCAGATCAAATGGGTAGATATGGACATTACCATTGAACTGAAATACATTGGACTTCAGATC
This sequence comes from Saprospiraceae bacterium, assembly GCA_013002475.1. GTDB lineage: Bacteria > Bacteroidota > Bacteroidia > Chitinophagales > Saprospiraceae > JABDJM01. Next base: position 4,256 of record JABDJM010000260.1, read on the forward strand.
AGCAACATATCCATAATCCGGAAAAACCAAGCTTTCTGGTCGAGCAGATAAGTTGTAATAGGATACCTCAGGAAAAAATTCTACCCGGAAATTCTTAAGCCTGAACCAATAGTCAATGGCAAATTGAATTCCATCACTTTTGAAATAGGTCGTCGATTCGGCTAGATTATCAAGGTCCCTTATAGCCTCATCCCATTTGGTGGCATCATAATACACCTGTCCAATGGAGATGCCCACTTGAGCCTCCGTGTTAATCTGTAAGGCCAGCAAAAGGGTCAGGAACAGAAAGAATTTCTTCATGATTTGTAGAACGAAAATAATCGGATTCTAGTTGCCTTCACAGAAAATCAAATAAAATGGCTTTTTCAAGTAATTTTGCGGCCTAATTCTCTGGTTTGAAGACAAAGACTCTGCGTAAGGATAAGGTAAATGTGATCACCCTGGGGTGCAGCAAAAATCTTGTGGACAGCGAAAACCTGATCACACAGCTTCATGCAAATGATTTTGCAGTTGACCATGATAGCGATGATTCTGATGCCAACATTGTGGTGGTGAACACTTGTGGGTTTATCGATCTCGCAAAAGAGGAATCCGTTAACACCATCCTTCAATATGCGGAGATTAAAAAACAAGGAGGCATAGAAAAACTGTATGTCACCGGTTGTTTGTCCCAACGGTACAAGGACGACCTTGAAAAAGAGATCCCTGAGGTGGACGCCTATTTTGGTACACTCGAATTGCCTGGTTTGCTTGCAAGGTTAGAGGCGGATTATAAATCTGAGTTGCTAGGAGAAAGGCAGGTCACCACCCCACCCCATTATGCCTACCTGAAGATCAGCGAAGGATGCAACCGTACCTGCTCCTTCTGCGCCATCCCTTTAATGCGTGGTAAACATATTTCCCGGTCAATTGAAGATCTGGTTATTGAGGCAAAAAACCTGGCCAGGCTCGGAACTAAAGAATTGCTTTTGATTGCCCAGGAATCGACCTACTATGGCCTGGACCTTTACAAGCGAAGAGCCCTGCCTGAACTTTTGCAAGCGCTTGCACAAGT
>JABDJM010000320.1 GCA_013002475.1 Saprospiraceae bacterium
GAATAAGGCCAACCCTGCGTCTTCTACATTAAAATGAGTGAAATTAATACCTCTCCCATTTTCTTCGCCAATGTCTGGAACGGTATCCTTTAATCCTCCAATCTTTCGGACGATGGGTACAGTGCCATATCGCATGGCGAACATTTGGTTTAGGCCGCAAGGCTCCACCCGGCTAGGCATAAAAATAAAATCTGACCCGGCATACAATTGATGAGCAAGGCTTTCATTGTACTCAAGGGCTACATTCAAATAAGGGCTAAAGTGGTAGGCCATGCTGGCTAGTCTTCCTTGTAGGTTTTGATCACCTGTCCCCAAGATAATAAAAGAGGCTTCCTTTCCTTGTGCAAGGAAATAATTTATCAATTCCGGCAGCAGGTCAGCACCCTTTTCACGAACTAGTCTTCCAATAAAAGTAATAAGAGGAAGATCTTTCCTTAACCCAAATTGGGTTACTAGTTCCTTTTTGTTTTGGGATTTATATCGGGCCACAGATTTTTTCAAATTATGCTTGATCAGGGGGTCTTTTTTTGGATCCCAGGTTTTAGCATCAATACCGTTCAGGATTCCAATTGTTTTTCTCCATTCTGATCTCAGTAGATACTCCAAACCGTTGCTCTGTGTCCTCAACTCCTCCATGTAACTTTGTGAAACGGTAGTTACTTTCCAGGCACACTTGATCGCACAAGCCAGTGGATTAATAGTATTGTTCCAATCCAGCAGCCCCTTTGCTCCTGATTCCAGGTATGGAAGTAAATAATACTTCTCCCAGGAGAAGGCCCCATGATAAACCCCATTATGAATGGTGAACACCGTTGGAGTTCCTTTTAAGCTTCGGAAATCAGTCCCATATTCAACTAGCAAGGGAATTAAACCTGTATGATGATCATGGCAATGAATGACCTCTGGTTTTTCATCCAAAGAACCAAGGTAGTGGAGTGCCGCTTGTTGAAAACAAATCGATCGCTCCAGCTCATCGCCAAAGTTGTTTCCATTTGAATCAGCATATATCCCCGGACGATCAAACTTAGTTGGAATATCAATAACAAGAAATTCAAAGCCAAGGTCCGTGCTGGTCAGTCGCTGAATGTCATAATGCACCTGACCATGGTGGATTCGGACTACACCTTGTTGCACACTTTCGTACTCCTGGGCCAGGATCCATTTTGTGTGATATTTGGGGATAATGACAGCAGCATCCTTTTGAAATTTTGGCAGCGATCCGACTACATCTCCAAGTCCGCCTGCTTTGGCTGCTGGGTAACATTCCGCACTAACATGTACAATTCTCATTGAGTTCCGTTGATTTTTTGGAAATTCCTTTATCAGGATTTACTAATGTATTGGGACAAATAATTTACTAAAAGTTGAACGCCATAACCTGTTCCTGATTTGTCATCAGACAATCCGATGCTATTAAAGGCAACCCCGGCAATGTCCAGATGCGCCCACGCGGAGTGATCATTGGTAAAGGCCTCCAGGAATTTGGCGGCGGTGATTGCACCAGCAAATGGCTTGCCGTGATAGTTCTTGATATCTGCGATATCAGAATCCATTTCCGGCCCATAAACATCCCAAAGCGGTAGCCGCCAGCAACGTTCCCCGGTTTTATCGCCCGAGGACTGAAGTTGGTTGGCTAGTCTGGTATTTTTACTGAATAGGGCGGCTGCCTCGAAACCAAAAGTCCTGAACGAAGAACCGGTGAGGGTGGCCAGATCGATCATCACTTCGGGTGCATAGTGCTTCTGCATATAGTACAACCCATCGGCGAGGATGAGCCTGCCCTCAGCATCGGTATCAATTACCTCGATTGTTTTTCCGGAATAAGAGCCTATAACATCTCCTGGTTTAATGGCCAGGGCATCTACACAGTTGTCCGTAGCAGGAACGATCCCAATAAGATGAATAGGCAATTTCAATCTGGCTGCTGCTTCTACGGTTCCCAGTACCGCTGCCGCGCCGCCCATATCACTTTTCATGTAATGAAGGTTACGGGTGCCTTTTATCGAAATACCACCAGTGTCAAAAGTCACACCCTTACCAACCAATCCAACTTTAGGAGGATTTTTCTTCCGGGATTTGCCTTTGTATTCCGC
>JABDJM010000338.1 GCA_013002475.1 Saprospiraceae bacterium
AATACCCATGATGCAGGAGGTCAGGTAACGGAAAAAGACCAAAGCCTAGCAAATACTATCTCGGACATTTACGTCAAATATTCCCATTGAGTTCACAGATCAGCATCCATAGCAAGCTGCCCGAAGCAGGGACTACCATCTTTACGGTTATGTCCTCCCTTGCCCGAGAACATGGTGCCATCAATCTTTCACAGGGCTTCCCAAATTTTGATCTTGATCAGGATTTGAAGAGACTTGCCCAGAAGTACATAGAGGAGGGATTCAATCAATACGCCCCCATGCCGGGTAATCCACTCTTAAGGCAAAGGCTTGCCAAAAAGATGTCATCGGCTTATGGGACCTCCATAGATCCGGATACTGGGATCACTATTACAGCAGGGGCAACGCAAGCTATCTTCACTGCCATCAGTGCTTTCATCCAACCTGGTGATGAAGCCATAATTATTGAGCCTGCCTACGATTGTTATGCCCCTGCCATCCTAGTGAATGGAGGTATCGCAAAGTCGTATCCCATGTTAGCACCCGCTAACCAGGTGGACTGGCAGAAGTTGGAAGAACTAGTGAGTCCTAGGACCAAAATGATTATCGTAAACAACCCAAACAATCCAGCTGGTTCTGTATTCGATAAGGCTGACTTGCAAGCACTGGAAGATATCTCCGAACGAAATGATCTGATCGTCCTAAGCGATGAAGTGTACGAACACCTGATATATGACGGATTGGAACATCTTTCCGTTTTAGGCTTTCCGAAACTCAGGCAGAGAAGTATCGCTACCTTTTCCTTTGGCAAGACATTTCATGCCACTGGTTGGAAAATGGGATATGCTGTTGCCCCTGAACCATTGATGCGAGAATTTCGAAAGGTCCACCAGTTTAATGTGTTCAGTGTTAACCATCCCATTCAAAAAGCACTTGCAGATTACCTGGAAGAACCTGAGAGGTACTTTTCTCTCTCCTCTTTTTACCAAAGGAAAAGAGATTTTCTACAGAAGGCCCTTTCGGGTACGAGCTTCAAACCTTTACAATGTTCAGGCACCTATTTTCAATTGTATGACTATTCAGAAATTTCCTCTTTGGACGATCTTTCTTTTGCAAAATGGCTAACTGAAAATTACGGGGTAGCAACCATACCGCTCAGCCCCTTCTATATAAATGGAACAGATACAAAGCTGGTGAGGATCTGTTTTGCAAAAACAGAGGAGACCCTAGCGGCAGCAGCAAAAAAACTTCAGGCACTATAAATGGATATACAGTCTTACAGAAATGATACCCCGGGTTGTCTTGACCATATTCATTTCAACAATGCAGGGGCCTCCCTGCCCCCACAGGTAGTGATAGAAACTGTAAAAGAGTATCTGGACATTGAAGCGAGAATTGGTGGATATGAAGCCATGGTGATGTTTCAGAAAAAAACTCAAAAGGTCTATCATTCACTAGCTCGAATGATCCATGCAAAAGCCTCTGAGATGGCCATACTACAATCCGCCACTCAGGCCTGGTATAACGCTTTTTATTCAATGCCTATAAGGGCCGGACAAACGGTTCTTTGCTCGGAGGCCGAATATGGTTCGAATTATATGGGCTTATTGAGGAGAAAAAAAGAGGTCGACTTTAACATTAAGGTGATACCTTCTGACAATCAAGGTCAGATCGATCTGGAGATACTTGAAAAAATGATCTCCGCAGACATTGCCTTGATCGCCATCACCCACATTCCCACGAACAGTGGACTTGTGAATCCTGCAGAGGAAGTCGGCAGAATAGCACAAAAAAATGGTATCCCTTACTTGCTTGATGCTTGCCAATCTGTTGGGCAGTTACCTTTAGATATAAGCAAGCTTGGTTGTGATTTCCTGGCTGCCACAGGGCGAAAGTATTTACGGGCCCCACGCGGAACGGGATTCCTGTATTGCCGTGAGGAGATGTTGAGCAGGACCGATCCTTTGCAGCCTGATAATTGGGGAGGTCAATGGACCAGTTTGCAGGAATATACCCTGCAAGCAGGAGCTATCCGTTTTGAAAACTTTGAAAAAAGTTATGCCCTGACTCTTGGGCTTGGCGCAGCTGCAGAATACCATCTGGAAACTGATGAGGAAGAGCGATACAGATACATCAGGGAGCTGGCTGATTATGCCAGAAAGAACATCCCGGAATCAGGTTCATTTGAGATCATGGATATAGGAAAAGAAAAATGCGGAATTGTTACTTTTCGTTCCACTAATGGAGGTGCCAAGGCAATACAACAGCACCTATCAGATCACGGCATCGCAAGTTCATTGACTTTTCCTGCAGGAGCCCTGATAGATTCTCAAAAAAGAGGGCTTAATGATTTAAACCGTGTGTCTTTTCATTACTACAATACAAAGAAGGAAATCGACCAATTCCTGGAGGTTTTGAAAAATTGGAAATACTGAAAAGAAAATTGTTTGATTGGAATTTTGAAAGCAATCAATTTGCGCTCACATCCTGAGGGATCGTAAAATAGAAAGTACTTCCCTGCCCTTTTTTTGATTCAACCCAGATCTCTCCCCCTTGTCTTTCTACGATTTTTTTGCAGGTTGCAAGACCAATTCCAGAGCCTTCAAACTCCTGACTACTGTGAAGGCGGGTAAACATATCAAAGATCTTTTCCTGCTGGTTATCCTCTATCCCGATACCGTTGTCCTTGACAGAAAACTTATAATAATGACCACGCTTCGCACAATCAATTATCACTTCAGGGGATTCCGTATCCGAAAATTTGACAGCGTTTGATATCAAATTTTGGAATAGTTGAACCATGCCCGACTTGTTAACATAAAGCTTCGGTAAATGAGACTTCTCATAATTGACACTAACCCCTTTCTGATGGATCTTCAATTTCAGATTGGCAAGGGCATTGTCTACCAGGTCAACGGAAGACACCCATTGCGTCCTTTCATTTCTTTTTTCCGCCCGGCTATACTCCAATAAATCCACCAGCAACCGATCCATACGGGTTGCAGCATCCGTAATGAAGTGCATGAATTCCTTGCCGCTGGCATCAAATGAAGAGGCATATCGCCGGCTTAGGAGTTTTGTATAGGAATTTATCATTCTAAGGGGTTCCCGAAGATCATGCGATGCCACAGAGGCAAACTGTTGGAGGTCCAAATTGGATTGCGCAAGTTTTGCATTTTGCGCTTTGATCTTTTCACCCCGATCTTTTAACAAGCTTAAAAGGCGCGATTGCATTTTCCAACGGGAATACAAAAGAAAGAGTATCCCTGAAAAGCCAGCCACCATCATGAACAGCAAGAACCAGTACAGACCCTTAATTTTTTTCTCCTTGGCAAGCAGATCTTTTTCTGCTCTCAGCAATTCAATTTCATTCTCACGACTGACCAGCTCATACCGGTTTTTCACTTTGCTCATCTCACGAAGTGTAGCCTCCGTAAAAAATTCCTCCCGCATTTGGGTATAGGCATACAGATGTTTGTATCCTTCGTCATATAAACCCTTGGCAGTTTTGGCTTCTGCCATCAGCTTATGAATCGATAGTTGTTGTCTTTCCTC
>JABDJM010000344.1 GCA_013002475.1 Saprospiraceae bacterium
GTCCTCTCTCTCCCGGGCAAGCAGTAGTTGCCTAAGCTTTGTAAGTGCTTGTTGCTCTGAAAGTGCCGGGTCGTGTTTAAGCATAATTAATTAGGAATCCAGGAGCTTTTTGCCCACATCGGATAGAAGTTTCCCTATCCTGGCTCTTTCCTTGTCGCAGGAATCATCTAGTCTTTTGTTAAGTTGTTCTACTTTCTTTTCGATAAGCTTCTCCAACTTCTCAAAATTGGTATCTGTGGTTTTCTGAAGTGTCTGGACTGACTTATTTCCATTTTTTTCTGCGGCACCAATCCTCTTTTCAAAGGAAGTCGCATTTTCGGAGACTATCGCCTCTAAATCATCCAATCTTTTTTGGAGAGCCTCCATTTGAGGTCCAACCAGAATATTTCTAATGAGGCCAAGATCTCCGAGGTTAACCTCAGGTCCCAGGCTTTTTCCGTTTTCTGCCATTTCTTCGTCTTTTTTGAGGTGGGAAAATTCCCTGGCTAAGGGCGTAAATTACAAAAATAGCCCTAATGGGTATTTTAAGCCGATATTATCATATTAAGATACGGCTTTCCAGGCTCAAGTTCTATATTTAGGCCCATGACGAAAGCCGTTGTATTAAACAAGACGAACTCTATCGCCAATCATTTTATAGCTGAGATAAGAGATGTAGCTATTCAAAAAGATCGAATTCGTTTTAGAAGAAATCTTGAGAGAATAGGGGAGGTAATGGCTTATGAGATTTCTAAAAATCTAAGCTATAAAGCCAAGGATATTGAGACTCCTCTGGGTCATGCAAATGAAAATTTGATAGAGGACAGGATCGTGCTGGCTACTATTTTGAGGGCAGGAATCCCTTTTCATGCGGGATTTTTGAATGTTTTTGATTTTGCAGATAATGCCTTCGTTTCAGCATATCGACGACACCATAGAGACGGGAGTTTCGAGATACACACCGATTACCACTCCTGTCCTTCCCTGGATGGATCAGTTTTGGTACTTGCCGATCCAATGCTGGCAACAGGTTCCAGTATGGAGGTTGCCCTTAATTCGCTGCTTGAAAATGGCAAACCAAAAGAGATTCACATTGCTACCGCAATTGCCTCCACACTTGGTCTTGGTCATATTCAAAGGTTGTTTCCAGAGGCTCATTGTTGGATCGGAGCGCTTGATGAAGAATTAACTGGTAAATCTTACATTGTTCCTGGCCTTGGTGATGCCGGAGATCTTGCTTATGGAAGCAAAAAGCAGGAATAGGGCCTGCAACCTTTTCCCAATAAATCAATGTCCTTAATTATGTTTGCAACCTGCAATAATTGCAAAGACCTTTTATGCTAAACAGCCTCTCACCAGGAATCATCCTGGCTTTGATCGCCGCCTACTTTGTTCTTTTGATGACCATCTCCTGGTTCACAGGAAGAAAGGCTGATAATGATTCCTTCTTTCTGGCTAATAGAAAATCACCTTGGTTTTTGGTGGCCTTTGGAATGATAGGGGCTTCCCTATCAGGAGTGACCTTTATTTCCATCCCCGGGGTTGTTGGGGCCGAGGGCTTGAACATGAACTTTTCTTATCTCCAGGTTGTCCTAGGCTACCTGGTAGGGTATGTTGTCATCGCCTTGGTTTTACTCCCTTTATACTACCGTTTAGGGATTACCAGTATTTATCAATTCCTTGAACAACGATTTGGTTTCTTCGCTTACAAAACCGGATCCGCCTTTTTCCTTTTATCCAGAACGATTGGGGCATCCTTCAGGTTATTTCTAGTGGCCATTGTCTTGCAAGAATTTGTATTGGGTCCATTTGGAGTTCCATTTTGGGTAACAGTGTTGACAGCAATCATGCTGATCTGGACCTATACCTTTCGAGGGGGAATTAAGACCATAGTCTGGACTGATACACTGCAGACGATTTCCATGCTCCTGGCTGTGATCTTGACAATTTTCGGAATTGGGAATGCACTCGATCTTGATTTAGCAGGAATGATTGCCCTCGTTTCTGAAAGTGATCTTTCAAACATGTTCTACTTTTCCGGAGGGTGGTCCGACCCAAACAACTTTTTTAAGCAATTCCTGGCGGGTATGTTTATCACTATAGTAATGACAGGTCTTGACCAGGACATGATGCAAAAAAATCTAACCTGCAAAAATCTGAAAGAGGCTCAGTTGAACATGTTCAGTTTTTCAGGGATACTGATTTTTGCAAACCTATTATTCCTCTTTCTGGGAGCCTTGTTGTATCTGTACAGTAACCAGGTGGGCCTTGAAATTCCCTCTTCCAGTGATAACCTCTTTCCGATGGTTGCTTTGCAACATTTGAAACCATGGGTGGGTATCGCTTTTGTGATCGGACTAATTGCCGCTGCGTACTCCAGTGCAGATTCGGCCCTGACATCACTAACCACGGCTTTCTGCGTTGATTTTCTTGGATTCACAACGGAAGATCAATCCAAAAATCAGAAACGGAGGAGATTTATGGTACACCTGGGATTTTCCTTTTTACTTTTCATAGTTATTCTGCTTTTCAAGGCACTGAACAACGATGCAGTTATCAACGGTCTCTTCAAGGCTGCTGGATATACATATGGACCTTTGTTAGGGTTATTTGCCTTTGGCATTTTTTCGAAAAAAAGGAAACTAAGAGGGGAGTGGGTGATTCCGGTTTGTATTCTTGCACCGATACTAACCTTCATCCTTCAGAAGTTTTCGACCACTCTGTTTTTTGGATACCAGTTCGGCTTTGAACTTTTGATATTGAATGGATTGCTCACCTTCTTTGGATTGGCAGCGATCAGCTATTATCCTGTGGAAGAAGAATGATCAGGTAGTATCCTGTGTCCAGCCATCTGGATCTTCTCTTCTCCTTTCCTCGATCCTTTGCCTCTTTGTCTTTTCAAAAGTATCTCGGGGTAGGTAAAACCTAGATTCCTGTGACGGCTCAAGTTCCCAGCTTGGGGTTCTGGGGATCTCATCCTCTTCGATAAGGTCTTTGTAAAAATATGCCGCAAAAACACCGGTTAATGCTCCGAAAAGATGACTTTCCCAGGAGACTCCCTCCTTTGGAATGAGCCCGCTGAAAAATCCCTGGTAGAAAAATAGGATGATAAGACCCAGGATAATTGATTTAACATTCCTTCTGAATATCCCGGTAAACATTACAAAGGAGAGCATCCCATAAATAACTCCGCTAGCTCCAATATGGAAGTTGCTATTTCCAAACAACCAGACTCCGATCCCGGTAAGGAAATAGATCATCAGAAGACTTGGTTTGGCAACCCTTGGGTAGAAATAGAAGAATATTATCGACAATGCGATTAAGGGGAAGGAGTTCCATAGAAGGTGGGCCCAGTCTCCATGGATAAAGGGGGCAAACAAAATACCCCTCAAACCGATCACTTTTCGAGGGTAGATCCCCCAATAATATATTGGCCAACCAGTTACAATTTGGAGCAGGTGAACAGCAAAAAGTATCCCTACCAGGATCATCGGGATCTTGATCACCTGAAGCCACTTGGCTCTTTCCTCCGTACTCATTATCCTAAAATTTCTACCAGTTCAACTAAAGCTGGGTTTATTTCCTCGTGATGCTTTATCGCCTGCTCAAAAGGTGTGTAGGTTATATCCCTGTGGACAATTCCAACCATCTTTCCAGATTCACCATCTAATAGTGCCCGGACGGCGGAGACACCCATCTGGGAGGCTCGCACTCTTTCCATACAGGTTGGGCGACCACCACGTTGTACATGGCCCAGGATGGTCACCCGGACATCCCTGTAATCAATATGCTGCTTGACCAAATCTGCAATTTCAAAAGCACCACCCGCGTCGTCGCCTTCAGCGACGATCACTATGCTTGCGTTTTTCTTATTGCTATGGCTGTCTTTTAGGGTATCGATAAGAGACTGGACATTGGTTTTACTCTCCGGGATAAGGACCGCCTCAGCTCCTGTTGAAATTGCGGATCGTAAAGCGATAAAGCCGGCATCGCGACCCATGACCTCAACAAAAAATAACCTGCTGTGGGCATTGGCAGTGTCCTTTATATTGTCAATCGCGGCCATGGCAGTATTGATGGCAGTATCGTATCCTATCGTATAATCTGTCCCAAATAAGTCGTTGTCAATGGTTCCTGGGGCACCCATAATTGAAAACTCAGGGAACTCACCCAGAAATACATTAGCGCCGGTAAAGGTCCCATCTCCTCCGATGGCAACCAATCCTTCGATCCCTTGTTCGCGCAGATTACTGGCAGCTCGCTTTCGGCCCTCCTGGGTCATGAACCTTGGAGACCGGGCAGAGCGAAGGATGGTACCTCCCTGTTGGATAATTCCGCTAACCGAGTGGGCATTCATTTCAAAAATCTCCCCATCGATCATACCCTCATAACCATTCCTGATCCCAAATACCTTCAAGCCCATATGAAGGCCAGTCCGTACTACCGCCCGAATACAGGCATTCATACCCGGAGAATCTCCTCCGGAAGTAAATACTGCGATATTTTTCATGCTTAGTATTGAGAATTGAAATCAGGATTATCCTGATTCCCTGATTAAAGGTAGCGACGGCGAACGAGCTTTATGAAAATCTTTGCCTTTTTCTTTTTACCCTCATCCGTCCAGTTGAATTTTTGAGCTAACTGCGCAAGGACCAGTTTTGCTTCCCCAAAGTTTGCAAGGCGGTTCAGTTTAGTCACGATCTCCGAATAGAACGTATCGTCCTTCCCAAATAATTCATTGATCGTGAGGATTCGTTCGTTTATGCCCATCGCTTTTGACAGATCTTCTATGGGTGCCTGGCTAAGTCGATGACTGAGCTCGTTGGCTCCTTCGCTTTCAAAAAGATCTTCCATATTGGGAGCCAAAACTTGGGGCTGCTTTGTGGCTACAGCTGGTGAAGGAGCGGCTGTGACCTTAGGTGTGGAGCCTGGGACAGAACCAGCGTCAGGTTTACTTTTCGTTTTTTCAACCTTCTCAACCTTCGGAGGATTTGGAGTAGTTTCTTTGGATACTACTTTGGGCTCAGCTTTCTTTTCCTGGATAGTGGGAGCGGGTTTGGAAGGTTCCACCTTTTTTAAGGGTTTGCTCTCCTCATATTGAAAGGAATCATGCAATTGTTTGGTATAACTGAGCATTAAATCCTTTTCGAAGGAGCTGATCTTCCTTTCATCCAAAGCCATGCTTTCAAAAAGCCTGTTGATTTTTTCTAAAATTAGTTTTGCTTCCCTTAGGTCCATATAAATTAGAATTGATAATATTGAAACGGGCTTTGCGATCTCATAGTTATAAGATACTGCTCAAAAATAACGATTTTCGCCAGCTCAAAATTTTAACACACAGCAAATTTTATGTTTCTCGAGCCTCATTTTAAAGGACAACGCAGCGGATGGATAGAGGTGATTTGTGGCTCTATGTTCTCCGGCAAAACTGAGGAATTGATCAGAAGGCTGAAAAGGGCAAAGATTGCCGAACAAAAGGTGAAAATTTTCAAACCTGCTGTTGATACCCGGTATGATGATGAGAAGGTAGTATCTCATGATGAGAATGCGATTCTTTCTCAACCCATTTCCTCTAGTCGAGAGGCTCTCAAAGTTTCTGACGAAGTTAGTGTGGTGGGAATTGATGAAGCACAATTCTTCGACGATGATTTGCCTGATGTTTGTCAGAAATTAGCGCTTCGGGGGATCCGCGTAATCGCCGCTGGTCTGGACATGGATTATTCCGGTAAACCATTCGGTCCGATGCCAAACCTACTAGCGGTAGCAGAATATATAACAAAGGTCCATGCAATCTGTCAACACTGTGGTAATCTGGCAACGCACTCCTACAGACTAAGCCTGAGTGATGAGCAGGTATTATTAGGAGAAAAAGATAGTTACGAGGCCAGATGCAGAACTTGCTACCAAATGGGCAATATCCTGGACTTCAGACCAAAAGAAGAGCCCAAAGAAATGCCCGGTCCAACACTGTTTGACTAAGAATACTTTAGTTACTGACCTTTATAAAAGTTGCCCTTTTAGTCCTTTGAAGATTTTCATCCAGCAACATGATAATGTAAAATCCATCCTGTAGCTGGGAAAGATCAAATGATCTTCTACCATTTAAAGGTTGCTGGATAAGTACTCTGCCATCTGGCGTCAATACTCGATAGGATTGAAATGTTTCCAGCTCCTCCAGATCGGCCATATTCAAAATATCAAATACAGGATTTGGAAAAACAGCCAGTTTCTCGGGTTTGGAAAATTGACTGATTAGCGAGCTTACCATTCCTAATTCCTGGTGAAAGAGCAAATGATTGCTCGCCCCAAAGAAGGCTGGTGTAGCGCAAGCCCCATGATCAAAAATTATCCCACCGGACTCTATTGCCTGAACATTTGTTCCGCCTGCAGCGATCAATCCAGCTTCCGCAACCAAGCTATTCTGATAGGGAACCTGGTCATCGCCGATACAATAATACAGTCGGGTAGGAGCTTGAGGAGCCCAATCCACCAGGTCATTATCCTTAAGGGCAATTATCAAAGGATTGTTTTCCGGGTCATTAATGATCTCCTGCCTAAAGGATTCCTTAAAGATGAAAAGGGGAATACTGGCTCCTTCTTGTTGGATCAATTTTGAGATCAGTACCTCGTTAAGGTCAGTCAATGAGATTTCCTCTGAAATAAATTGCTCAATATCCGCAATGAATGCTGACTCAAAAATTTGTTCCAGCGAATCATATATAGTGCCGTAGGCCGTTTGCATGCCGACAGTGATGTTTACCAGATAACTTGGAAAAAAGTAAACATTGCTGTCCAGCGTGTTTTGCAACATAATATCAGACAATGAATAGGGGCCTGACATAGGAGCGGAGGCGTCAACTGTAAACTCAGCGGCGTATTTCTCCTCTATCTCTTTATGCAAACCCAAGGCCCCATGGCCACCCTGACTGTACCCGGCCATCAAAAGACCATCATTTATTAGGACGCCAAGGTTAGAAGCTAACTCGCTTGCTGCCCGTAATAAATCGATGCCTGATCTAGCTTGACTTTCAGCATGGACGTAAGGATGAAATCCCCGACCGGTCCCTAAGCCAGGGTAGTCAGGTGCAACTGCAACGCTTCCCATTCCGGAAAATGCCATTGTTATTCCTCCCTCCCCGCTCATCTGAGAAGGTACTGCCCAACGGTCGGTTACTGTACCGTGCATATAAGCAATGCGGGGATATATGTAGGTGGAATCGAGAGGTATGACAACCAGCCCGCTAAGGGTATCAGGGTCACCATGTACATCAACCGAAGTATAGGTCACGCTATAAGCATCCACATCAGTCAAAAAATTGAAAATAGGATACGAAGCGCTAAGTTGTTGTTGGGTTGCTGAGGAGACAAGCTCAGCAGAGACTATTTGTCCCTGGGCCATCATCATGACAGATAAGGCTACACTAAAGGAAAAAGATAAAAGTAGTTTCATCATAGCTTATTT
>JABDJM010000369.1 GCA_013002475.1 Saprospiraceae bacterium
CTCGAATATTGGAAGCTGTGAGTATCAATTTACTATCGACGATTGCAAATTGCCAACACCTAAAGCGATCAATGGATTGGCCGCAGAAGGTGTATTGGATAATGGTAGCTTAACCTTACCAGCAGAATGGTTTGATGCAGACTCTTATGATAACTGTGAGTTGGCAGGTCTTTGGATCGCGACACCTTCTGGTGGACCGGGACAAACTACACCTCCGGCAGGAATTACTCAATCTGTAACCTTTAATTGTGATAACCTAGGAACAAACACGGTTGATCTGTGGGCACAGGATGTGGCCGGTAACTGGGACTATGTCAGTACCTATGTGATCATACAAGATAACCAGGGGACTTGTGGCAACACCGGAGCAGGAATCTCCGGAGCAGTTGAATCTGAATTGGCTGAAGCCGCTGAGAATGTTACTGTCATGGTCGATGGAAATATGTCAGGATTACCCGATCCAGAAATAACAGGTGTATCAGGAGAATATGGATTCCCAAGTTTACCGGTAGGTCAAAACTATACGGTAACTCCTGAGAAGGTTGATGAGATCAGAGAAGGTCTAAGTACCCTTGACCTTGTATTGATTGCCAGACATCTTGTTGGCCTCGGGCAATTGAACTCTCCTTACAAACTGATCGCAGCAGATGTAAATAACGATCAGGAAGTTGGTGTGTTTGATTTAGTTGATCTTCAGAGGGTTATCATCTTCATTTATGATGAATTTCCGAATGAGCAGACTTCGTATAGGTTTGTTGATGCAGCATACAACTTCCCGAATGAGAATAATCCATTTGAAAGTACATTCCCTGAGATCTATTCGGTGAATAACCTTCAGGGAGAAGAAACTGCAGATTTTGTAGCGATTAAAACGGGAGATGTCAATAACTCAGCCCAAATGAACGCTCAGAGTTTAGCCTTTGACCGAAGCTACGTCGGAGATTTGAAATTCCGTGTTGCTGAGAGAGAAGCCAGGGTGGGAGAGACCATTACGGTAGATTTCACAACCGCTGAATTCCGTGAGATCTTCGGATATCAGTTTACGATGGATATTGATCCCTCACTAAAACTGATCGATGCACAAGCGATGGAAACATCTGTTGTCTTCGGTACCAGTTTGTTGGATGAAGGAAAACTTACGGCTAGCTGGGGTGAAAACCATGCAAGTTCCTTTGAGGACGATGCAGTGCTGTTCAGCCTTAGCTTCGAAGTACTTCGTGATGGAATGCTCAGTGAAATGCTAAGCATTAGCAATAGTGAGCAATACACTCGTGCAGAAGCCTATACAAACGAATTTGATCATCTGGATCTTAGTCTTGAGTTTACTAATGGGGAAGGAGCAATTGTAGAAGTTGCGAAAGCAAGCTTTGAGTTGTTCCAAAACCAACCGAATCCATTTAAGGATGAAACAGAGATCAGTTTTGTGTTGCCTTATGCAGGAGAAGCCACATTGAGTATCTATGATCTGTCAGGTCGAATCCTGAAAGTGATCGAAGGCGATTACGCCAAAGGTTACAATAAGGAAACTATCAATAGATCAGAGCTTGGTGGAGCAGGTGTGCTTTATTATCAGCTTGACTTCGATCAGGAAAGGGCCAGACGAAAAATGATCTTGATCAAGTAAGACCTGATTAGAAGATATCTTTAGCCGAATCCCGGTTCCGATTTTCGGAGCCGGGATTTTTTTTTTGCTTAAGATTAGACCAGGGATAGAATGGGAAAAAAGTAACGAGGCATAGTGTGGCTTTTTTAATTATGTTTCCTGCCAAAAGTTCAAGCTTAATACGTTTTTTAAAAAATATTTGACTAAAAACCGATCATTGGTAATAGATTTGTTACCTTAATATCATATTGAAGGGGAAATACAAATGACCCAATCCTGATATTTTCAATTCGGGACCTTCAATAGTCATCAACCGAATTCATTTCCAACACTGATTTAAAGCAACCCCTCCTGTCAATTTTTTTCCGGAGGAAAAATTGTAATCCCATTCCCATTTCATACTTGAAATGGAACGATTCTGTTATTGACCTTGAAAGTCAATATACAGCAAGGACGTTTATATTCAGATCCGTTCAAAAGCACCCCCCCTACCTTTTAATGGAGTGACAAATTATGTATCCCCACCTATTTCCTATGGGAAAAGGGTTTGACTGCTATGTCTTAATCCAACCTTAACTATGAACCACCAAAAGCATTAGACCATGGATCTTATGCAAGCATAAGTCCAGAGAAAACTAGCCGATACAATAAAGCTAAGCTGCCGAATTAACCTGGCAGTGTCACCTTGTCTTTCATGATTTGTTCATGACTGACCTTAACCAGTTTTGGCTATACCGAAATTGAAAAATAGAACTACCAAACTTATACCAAAGACAGATGGAAAAATCTATACCCATGAAACAGAATCTACTTAGCGCTAAAACCTCAATACAAGATCTCATGAATAAATCGTTCCGAACTAATGTTTACTGCGTGGTAAGTGTTCTTTTCCTTTGCATTTTTTCTTTTGACTCAGCATTAGCTTGTGATTGTGATGTGGTTCCAACTACACCAACTCAGGTTAATGGACCCGGTTCAAATGAGATTACTTTAGGTGCCTCAAAGGCTTATCCCTACACATGCGGTTCATATTGTTATGGTATTGCGATTGAAATTCGACCCGTTGGTGTTGCTTTTTCAAATACGCCAACCCATTATGGCCCTCCAATTGTGGACCTTGCTGATGCTCCTTACGCTCCGCTGGTGTTGGACCTTACAACCCTTGTTCCTGGGGAGTACAAATGGCAATTCACTCAAGAGTCAGATAATTGTTCGAATTATCCGAATGGAAACTGTGGTGGGACAAGTACCTCCTGGTGGACGGATTCAGGATTTACTTTTTTTTCCTGTAGCTCAGGTACCGATGCTGATGGAGACGGCTGGGTCAGCGATTGCGATTGCGATGATTCCGACCCGGCAGTAAATCCAGATGCGACTGAGGTTTGCGGGAATGGGATCGATGATGATTGTGATGGGGATGTAGATACAGATGATGACGATATGGATGGAGTCAGTGTATGTGCTGGAGATTGCGATGATAATAATCCTTTAGTTTATCCAGATGCTCCCGAAATTTGTGATGGAATAGATAACAATTGTGATGGAATGGTTGAAAGTAGCGCTCCTTATCTGGTAGGACTTTCTGGAATGAATTTAACTAACAATTGTGGAGGCTCTGGAGGATACTACAACTCTAATATGGCTTCAATTACATGGGCTAGCACTGATGCTACTATGGCTTCTGGTTCTATTACGCTCGATATTGGTGTGAATTGTATGACTAGTTCAATCGACATTTCTTTGAATGGTAGTCCCTGGACAACCATTAATCCTGGCTATGATTGTACATGTACTCCCTCTCCAAATAGCAACTTGATTGTCCTTCCTCTGGATCCTAGTTTGTATATCAGTAATGGTTTAAACACCATTACTTTTTCAAATAATGATGCTTTTGGGTTTCAAGAGCTACTAGAGTTTGGTCCTGGCGTTTTCGCAGCTCTATGTGTTGATTATTGTGACAATACTCTGGGCGTGGATTCTGATGGAGATGGTTGGTTAGATGGAGGTTGTGATTGTGATGATACCAATCCAAATATTAATCCATTGGCACCAGAAATTTGTAATGGATTGGACGATGATTGTGATAGTTTAATTGATGAATTGGATTTGGACAAAGATGGATTTCCAATTTGTGTGGATTGCGATGACAGTAACCCCTTTGTCTATCCAGGAGCCCCTGAGATCTGCGATGGCCTTGATAATGATTGCGATGGGATTGTGGAAAGTTCCTTCACATATGATATTTCAGCTGGGTTCATAAATTTTGATGGTAATTGTGGAAATGTTACTCAGCAATACGTATGCAATGGTTCAGATTTGACCCTTTCCTGGACGAGTTTTAATAGCAGCATCCTAAATGGAACCATCGAATTTGCGATTGGTTATAATTGTAGTACTGGCCCAAGGGATGTTTACCTAAATGGGGTTTTGCAACAAACGATCGATCCAGCTTATGACTGTAATTGTACTGATTCGCCAGAGACTTTCATAATAACATTAAATCCGGCAGATTATAACGCACCTGGAAATAATACCCTAATAATTGAAGCTAATAATACCTGTCTAGGATTGCATGAATTACCTCAATATGGAGTAGGGGTGTTTGCTAACGTGTGCGTAGACTATGCTGCCGCCATGGGTTCCTGCCCCATAATTACAGATTGCCCCACAGATAATGAAGTCTCTGTCGATGAAACTTGCATGGCTGGCCTACCCGACTACACTGCTGAACTAGAGGTAGATGCATCCTGCGGTCCCTTTACAGTGAGCCAGGACCCGGCTCCTGGAACTATGTACACAGCAGAAGATATGATTGCTGTTACCTTGACAGCTACTGATGATGGCTCTGGTGAAATGAATAGCTGCATGTTTATGGTGGCATTTATAGATAATATTGCTCCTACCATCACCTGTCCGGCAGATATTACACAGACAGCCGACGGAGGTGCATCAACTTTTGAAGGAATTTATCCCCCTCCAGGGGGAGTGGATTTCTCATCCTCCGGTGGTTCTGCAGGAGACGCAGGTGGGGTTACCTTTAGTTACGCGAATTTTGACCCATCTGCCTATGCAACACTGTTTTGGGGCCCAGCCACATTTGATGCCGTCCAGGCTGGCTTGAGTGGAGTACTTAGTCCAATGACATTTGACAATATTTCTGGTTCTGTGGCAACCTGGCTTGGAAGTTCCACTTGGACAAATCCTACCACAGGAACAGTCTCAACTATTCCAATCTGCTTCTCGTTGACCTTAACCACTGGGTCCTGGACTCCTGATCCAACAGTCGGGGCATTATTTGAAATTGTTGGAGGCGCAGACTTTTCTGTCACTTTGGAATTCTTAGCCGACCTCGGATCAGGCTGTGACACCCCGTTGAATGAGGTGCAGCAGGCTAGTGCAGGACTTACTGTGTCCAGTTTTAGTGGAGGATTCTTTGGTACTACGGCTGGGGCTGGTACGGGCATGTGCGGAGCCCTCGTGACTTTTGATGATCCGATGGTGGATGATAATTGTACCCTGCCAATGGGAATGGTGGGCCCTCTGAATTTTACTACAGCAGGGGCTTCTGGACCATTTGGGCCGAATCAATCACAGGTTGATGCTGCCTATTTCGGTTCTGAATTAGAGGGTCAGGTTACAATAAACACTCAAGGAATACAGGAGTGGATTGTTCCAATTACCGGGACCTATTCAATTAATGCAATTGGAGCCTCAGGTGGTGATGGAACAGAGGATGCCCTAAATTTTGGTGGACTTGGAGCAGATTTATATGGTGAATTTAGTTTGTCTGCAGGCCAGGTAATAAAAGTAATTGTTGGGCAAGAGGGTGAAACTGCTAGTGGTGGTGGAGGTGGAGGAGGAAGTTTTATTTGGATTGATGGTGCGGCTTTACCTCTCATAGTTGCTGGAGGAGGAGGTGGAGCTGGTGATCATAATCAAGGGGGTAATCCAGATGGGGTTAACGCCTCATATACAAATGTTGGTACTGCTACTGCAGATGGAAATGGTGGAATAGCAACAGGTGGAAATGGTGGTGGCACGAGTGGTAGTGGTGGAGCAAGTGGCGGAGGTGGTGGCTGGTTGACCGACGGGGCTGAGGGAATTCCAAATACAAGGGGAAGAGGCGTTCCGAATGGATCCATTGGAGGCCAGGAAGGCCAGGATGGGGGCTTCGGAGGAGGTGGCTCGAATAGGGCTGAATGCTGCGCAGAAGGTGGCGGCGGAGGCGGTGGATATTCTGGAGGAGCAGGAGCCGATTCATCTCGTGATGAAGGGGGAGGTGGCGGAGGTTCTTTTAACGCTGGAGGCAACCCTGTCAACGGTTCCTTGAATGCTGGAAATGGCCTTGTGGTAATTGAATTAATTGACGGCGGAGCAAATGCCTTAACACAAACCGCCGGGCTTCCAAGTGGTTCAATATTCCCAGTTGGTACAACAACTAATACCTTTGTCGTAACTGACCAAGCAGGGAATACAGCCATGTGCAGTTTCGATGTCACCATCACGGACGACGAAGCACCAACGGTTGACTGTTCAGGCTTGGCAATATCTATTATGACCAGTGCAGGTGGAACAGGAGATTGTGTGGGCGAATACGATTGGGCAATCCCAACGCCAATGGATAACTGTGGGGTTACAAATTATACGGTTACCTATACCAACCCGGATGGAACCATTGATGGTCCTCATGATGCATTTCCTTATACTCCGGAGAATACAGCAAATTCCGGAGCGCCAATCAACATGGCTAATAGAAATTTTGAATTAGGTATGACGACCGTCACTTATTACGTCGAAGATGCTGCAGGTAATACAGGTAGTTGCTCCTTCACAGTAACAGTTACTGACGATGAAGCACCTACATATACTTATTGTCCAAACAATTTTATCGTATCCAATTCTGTTGACCTCTGCGGAGGAGTAGTAGATTGGACTGGACCTCTTGGGGAAGACAATTGCGAAGTGGTTAGCATCACGAGAACAGACACAGGACCTGCCCAGGGAACCCTTTGGGATCCTGGAGTATATATAGTTACTTATGATCTTTCAGATGGAGTAAATCCTGTAGTTGAATGCAGTTTTACAGTAACCGTAACAGATAATCAATTACCTCAGGTAAGTTGTCCATCCAATATGGTGGTGGTTACTACAGATCTGGATGTATGTACCTGGACTTCGGATGTAAAAGTAGATCCGAATTTTAGCGATGATAACTGCGATTTCACACTAACTCACGAGATCTCAGGCGCAACTGTAGTTGCAGCTGGAACTGCGGGTTCCGCTATGGGAACTGTATTTGAGTTAGGCATGAGTACAGTATGTTATACTGTGACGGAGGATGCAAATGGAAATCAAACTTCCACTTGCTGCTTCGATGTTATGGTCGTTGATGAGCAAGCACCAACTATCGTCTGCCCGAACGATATCACGCAGACGGCAGATCCTATGATGTGCGGAGCAGTTGTGACTTTTGATGATCCTGTAGTGGATGATAATTGTGATTTGGCTGGTACTTCCTCAGTTATTTCTGGGGGGTTAGGTGCCATTATGACTGGCACATACTCTGTAACTCCTGGGGACATTTTAAAAATTCTTGTTGGTGGAGAGGGTACTTCATCGAACCCAACTTTCACCACCTTTAGCCAAGAGGGAGGTGGAGGAGGAGGTACATTTGTTTCGACCTTAGGAAATAGTCCGCTAATCGTCGCTGGTGGCGGCGGCGGGGCCACAAACAACGTATCTCAATGTGGCGACTTGAACGATTTGGCAGGGTTGGATGCCTCTCTAACCACCACCGGAACTAGTACCGCCACTGGATCCGCGGCCGGGGGTGCATCTGGCAATGCTGGAAGCAACGGCGGCGGTAATGGGGGTTCAGGCTCGGGATTTTTTGGAGATGGTGTTGGCTGTGGTGCTGGCCAATCCTTTGTGAACGGTGGTTCGGGAGGACAATGCGGATCTGGGTGGAGCTCTGGAGGATTTGGTGGCGGTGGTGGTGGTTGGGCCTATGGCGGCGGCGGCGGCGGCGGCGGTGGTTATTCAGGTGGAGGCTTCGGAGGTTCTTTTCCCTACCCGGGAGGAGGTGGCGGCGGCTCTTTCAACGCCGGAACAAGTCAATTGTCAAGTGTAGGAAATACAGGAAATGGATTAATTACTATCTCTTATTCTTCCGGGTTTATTACATTCCCGTATTCAGGTGTTATAGAAAATTGGACCGTTCCAACTGGGGTAACCGAAATTACCATTCAAGCTCGAGGTGCTCAAGGTGGAAGCGTAAATGCAGATAGCC
>JABDJM010000390.1 GCA_013002475.1 Saprospiraceae bacterium
GCCAAAGTCTTCATAACGTGCCAGGCTGAGGTTACCAAATACTTCTCTGCTATTATTATTGTAAAGGAAACCAAGATCATTAGGATCATAGGTGTCGCTTTCTTCTGAATACCCTAGCCGCCAATTGAAGTTACCTGCTGTCTTACCAAAGGAAGCCGCCCAGGTGTGACCATTATAATTTGATCCCGGATAGATCTTAGAGCTAAATGCACCACTAGTTCCGAAGGAATATGTGTTCTTTTTATTGTTTAGAGAAAGCTCGGCTCCTAAAACATTCGCATCGTAGGCAGCTCCATCTCTTAGGACATTGGTATTGATGATCGTTGCTGAAGAATTATTTTTAAGGTTTTGATTAAAGACAAGGACATTATAATTCGTAAGTGGACTTGTTTTCCACCTTCGCGTATTTCCTGTTTCGATATCCCGGATCGTTGCGTGGGTAGCGCCTTCCACGGCATTGAAAAAACCAATGCCCAAACCTGACTCGGTCCTTCCGGAAATTTTTGTAGCGTTCAATAATTTTGCTGTCGTGGGATTTTCCTTGATCTCTTCATTTAGGTTCAAATGGTTTTCTACCTCTTCATAATTGGTGGTACTTCCACCCACTCGTCTTGAATAGAATAATCCGTTACGATTGAACAACTCAGTTCCTTCGGTGAAAAATTGTCGGTTCTCATTGAACCGCACTTCAAAGGGACTCAGATTTAATACTTGCTGATCTGACCGGGCTTCTCCAAAATCGGGGATCAATGTCATGTCCAAGGTGAATGCCTCGTTGATTCCGTATTTGATATCCATCCCTCCATTGAAAGATTGACCTGTCGACTTTTCAGGGTCTGAGGCCGGATCTTTGTACACTTCAGCATAGCCCGCAATAAATGGGGTCGCCGAAAGCCGCACTGGAGATTTAATATTTTCCAGGTTTTCCAATACCCCGGACTGAACCATGAATCCTGAACCAGCCGGGTCAATAGGGCTCCAAAAAGATTGTTCCCGATACCTTCGGATCATCCTGCAAAAATTGAGGTTCCAGGATTGAACTTCAGCGTTGGCAAATCTTAGGGCAGAATAGGGGATCATCATTTCCACTATCCATCCATCGTCCACGATCTTCACATGGGATTCCCAGACAGCATCCCAACTTTCGTCACCGACATTTATCGGGTTGTTTGATCCAAAACCTCCTTCAGAAATTTTACTATCGATCTGTACTCCAGCTGCTGTGACATAGAAGCCAACTGCATTTTGACCATCTTGATAGGTGTCAAGGACAAGTCCGAACCAATCCACTACACCGACATCGTCTCGTTCAGAGAATTGGATATAAATTGAATCTGGCTGATTGTCTTTCAGATGAGCACCCACATAGATCGCCTTATCATCATAGAGTAGCTTGACCTCCGAGTCGAAGCTGGCATTCTCTCCTGGCCTGGGTTCCAATTGAACGAATTGACTTGCTGCCCCTACTATGGCCCAGGAAGCTTCATTTAATTCACCATCAATTTTAATACTGGAATCGGTCCTTTTGGCCAACATACTACGTGAAGTAGTAGGATCATTCTTCGCTTGAAGCAACAAGCTGATAGTCAGAAAGATCAAGCCCAGGAGATTTCTCATATTGGAAAGGACAATAGCTGTTTTTGAAGGTTGCCGAAAGGCCCTGCAAAGTTTAAACTCAATTCAGCTTCCAACGTTTCACTTCTGGACAATTTAACAAAGGTAAACGGACTGTGAACGGAGCATTGGACAAAGAGGGCAGAAGTGCGGACGAAAAGCTCATTTTACGGCCTGGGAATGAATCAAAATCAAGGGGTTAGAGTAAAAAAGAATACTTTTGCACCGCATAAAAAGGAATACAAATGAGCATTGTAGAAATGCGTGTCCCCACCATCGGAGAATCTGTCACTGAAGTGACCTTGTCGCTGTGGATGGTAGAAAATGGAGGGTATGTTAAGTTAGATCAGCCAATTTGCGAGTTTGAGTCTGATAAAGCTACTCTGGAATTCCCGGCAGAGGCTGCCGGAAAGATCGTCCATGTTGCAGCCGAAGGCGATGACTTGGAAATAGGAGGATTGGTTGCTAAGATCGACACAAGTGTCCCGGCCCCTGTAGAAGAGGCCCCAGCCGAGAAGGAGCCTGCCAAATCTGAACCCGCTCCAGTCACAAAAGAACCTGTTGCAGCAGAGCCTGTAGTCACAAGCTATGCTTCGGGACACCCAAGTCCTGCTGCGGCAAAGATC
>JABDJM010000404.1 GCA_013002475.1 Saprospiraceae bacterium
ATACTATCCAAATGATGGATGAGGGGAAAGAGGAGGAGGGGTTTAAGGCCGTCTTTATAAATCCTGAGAAGGTACAAGAAGGCGGCAACCCATGGGCCTATGAAGAAGGTTGCCTGAGCATTCCGGATATCCATGGAGATGTAGAAAGGCCTGCTCAAATCAAATTGAAATACTTTGATACTGACTGGCAGCCTCAGGAAAAGGTTTTTAACGGCATTCATGCTCGGGTCATTCAGCATGAATATGATCACATCGAAGGGATCCTATTTGTGGAACATCTGAAACCACTGAAAAAGAGGAGGATAAAAAGAGGCCTTGAAAGTATTCGAAAGGGTGAAATAGAATCTAAGTACAAAATGAGATTCGCCCGCGGGTAATTATTTTCTTCCGAAATCAGCGGGGATCTCACCGAGCCTTTTTGTTTCCCACTTCAAAATGGGGTTCTTATAGGTGTTCTTTTTTAACCACTCCTCCGCCCTCCGTATCAACTTGTATAGGTGCACAGTGCCTTTTGTCTTTTTAAGCTGAGTATTCGCTTTTTTCTTTTTCACCCAAATCATACCTGTCCGGCTATCCGAGTAAATCGGCATAGTTTGATTGCCTTCTTTCTTTAAAAGAGCTAGGGCATGTACGATCGCCAGGAACTCTCCAATATTATTTGTACCGCCAGGGACAGGCCCAAACCTGAATAGCTCAGTATTATCCTGATTTAGAACACCCCGGTATTCCATTTGGCCTGGATTCCCGCTGCAGGCTGCATCTACGGACCAACTTGGCAGCATGATCTCCTCCATGTAATCGACCGTGGTTCCTTTTTTTTCTTTTTTCTTTTTACCCTCAGAAACATAATCCAAAGCCGTTGACCCATAAGCTTCCTCTGCGGAAGTACGGTCCGGGAAACTCTTATACCTGGCTCCGGGATATCCTTTGATATTCTGTTGGCAAGCAGCCCAGCTATCATATATCCCTGGTTCCACACCCTCCCAAACCACATAATACTTCTTCTTTTTCCCCATATGAACAAAGGTAGTAATCAGGTACAAATCGGAATTCCAGTACTTTTGTTTAAAATACACCATGGAACTGATCGATACGCATGCACACCTATATGTACATCAATTCGAAGAGGATCGGAAAGAGATGGTTCTTCGCGCCGTCAATTCGGGAATAGCCAGTATTTTTTTGCCAAATATTGATAGTGGATCGATCCAGGATATGTTTGACCTG
The DNA here is from genome assembly GCA_013002475.1 of Saprospiraceae bacterium. Lineage (GTDB taxonomy): Bacteria > Bacteroidota > Bacteroidia > Chitinophagales > Saprospiraceae > JABDJM01. Next base: position 1,228 of record JABDJM010000404.1, read on the forward strand.
GAATCTGAATTTCCAGGTGTTTGCTTTCCGATGATGGGATTACACCCTTGCTCAGTTAAGGAGAATTTTAGAGAAGAATTAGAAAAGGTGGAGGCCTGGTTGGATAAAAGATCTTTCAGCGGGGTAGGGGAAATGGGTCTTGACCTATATTGGGATAAAAGTTTTTTTGAAGAACAAAAGGAGGCTTTCCTATATCAATGTAAGCTGGCAGTGGATCATGATCTGCCAATAATTATTCATAGCCGGCTGGCCACTGCCGAATGCCTGGACCTTATCAAATCACTTCCATCAACGAGGAGACCGACCGGGGTATTCCACTGTTTTGGGGGAACGATGGAGGAAGCCAAAGAAGCAATCGACCTGGGTTTCTTTCTTGGGATAGGAGGAGTATTGACCTTTAAAAAGTCAGGATTGGACCTGATCGTCAAGGAATTAGGGCTGAATTCATTGGTGCTGGAGACTGATTCACCATATTTGGCTCCGGTTCCCCATCGAGGAAAGCGCAATGAATCCTTTTATATACACCAAATAGCCGCTGCCCTTGCATCTACCTTACAAACGGAAATCGAAGAGGTAGCAGGGATCACTACTCGAAACGCCAAAAAACTGTTCGAGAAAACCTTTAAAACGGGATTCCCTGAAAGCAATGCATACTCTGCTAGGGGGTAGAGGATTTTTTTATTTTTTGACCACCTGTCTGAATCAGGAAAAAATTTTGATATCTTCCTATAATTTGCAATTTTTGTGGCTTTCGACCCCAGGCGATCCAATGATTTAAGGGGTCCTATGATTCACTAAATCAGGGAGAGTTGGCCGAGTGGTCGAAGGCGCACGCTTGGAAAGCGTGTATACCTCAAAAGGGTATCAAGGGTTCGAATCCCTTACTCTCCGCATGAACGTAATTCCTCTAACTTAAAAACAGTTCGTTAAACCGTAATTTACTATGCGAAAATTATCTGCACTTATTCTGGTCTTAATGGTCAGTATTTTTAATGGAGCCACTTCATTGATGGCTCAAGCTGAAGCCTCTGAAGGAGGATTTCAGGTCCTGAAGAAGTATTTCATTCAGGGTGACTGGAGGTTTATGACCTTCGTATTGGTTTGTTTGATCCTGGGCTTGGCTTTTTGTATCGAGAGGATCATCACACTAAATATCGCCACTACCAATACCGACAAACTATTGGAAAGAATTGACGAAAATCTAAAAGCGGGAGATCTACAGGGAGCCATGGAAGTATGTAAATCCACCCAAGGTCCAACTGCAAGCGTATTGTACGAAGGATTGAAGAGTGCCGGCGGAGGTCCTGAGGCGGTTGAAAAATCTATCGTAGCCTACGGAGGAGTTCAAATGGGTCTTCTTGAAAAAGGATTAGTTTGGATCTCACTATTTATCGCGATTGCTCCGATGCTTGGCTTCATGGGAACAGTAATCGGTATGATCCAGGCATTTGACCGTATTGAAGCGGTTGGTGATTTGTCTCCGGCAGTTGTTGCAGGGGGTATTAAAGTAGCCCTTTTGACTACAGTATTCGGTCTGATTGCGGCCATTATCCTTCAGATTTTTTATAACTATATCGTTTCAAAGATTGACGGTATCGTTAATAAAATGGAGGATGCATCCATTGCTCTTGTAGATGTAATGGCTAGCAATAATGTCTTTAAATAATCATTAGACTAAACTGACTTATGTATAAATTACTAACTAAGAACGGTCAACTGTATGCCTTCGGATTGGGAGCAGTTCTTACAGTTCTTTCCCTGATCATGATTCTGGGAGGATTGGAAGATTTCAATATGCTCGCTGTTGAGGACAAACCAACGACCGGAATATTCAACCTTGCTCTTTATGCAGGGATCGGCTTAGTCATTCTTTGCGCGATCGCCATGGTAGCTTTTGGAATCTTCCAGGTGGCTATGCATCCGAAAGAATCATTGAAAGGCCTAATTGGATTTGGAGCTCTTGTTGTTCTGTTTTTTATTGCCCGGGCGATGGCCGGAGGCGATAGCCCAGAAATGACAGCACTGTTGGAAAGATTCAATATTGACGAAGGAACGAATGGTTTGATCAGCGGAGGTCTTATGACTACATTGATCATTGGGGGCCTTGCTATTGCTGCCCTTGTTTTTTCTGAAATTCGCAACTTCTTTAAATAATTAGTTATGGCTAGGAAAAGATCTAGAATGACAAATGAGATCAATGCTGGCTCTATGGCCGATATTGCTTTCCTCTTGTTGATATTCTTCCTTGTGGCAACTCAAATCGTTGAAGACAAGGGTATTCTTGTAAAGCTTCCACCTTGGTCCGATGAAGAACCAGACATTGCTAAATTGAAGAAGCGAAATGTTTTTTCAGTATTGGTAAATGCAAATAACCAATTATTGGTTAGGGGTGAACCTACAAGAATTGATGACCTACGTGAGAGAGCCAAAGACTTCATCATGAATCCTGCAAAGCGGGAAGACTTGGCTGAAGCTCCTGATGTGGCGATCATCTCTCTAAAGAACGATAGGGGTACTGCCTATAAAACGTACTTGGAAGTTTACAATGAATTAAAGGGTGCCTATAATGAACTATGGAATGATGAATCCATGGCAAGATATGGGGAAGCCTATTCGAATGACCTAGATTATGCAAAAAGGAAAGCTATTCAGAAGAAAATTCCTCTGGTACTTTCTGAAGCTGAGCCAACCGCATTTGGAGAAGAAAATCAATAATCGACAGTAATGGGAAAATTCACAAAAAAGCGAGGGAAATCCTCACCAGCAATATCTACGGCTTCTTTGCCTGATATCATTTTTATGTTGCTCTTTTTCTTTATGGTTGTTACTGTCTTAAGGACAGGAGAAACCAAGGTGGATGTAATTACACCTTATGCAACTGAACTTACCAAGTTAGAGGAAAAGTCATTGGTAAATTACTTGTATATCGGTAAACCTAAAGATAAATTTAGAGATACTTACGGTACCAAACCCCGGCTTCAGTTGGGAGATAAATTTGCTACCGTTTCAGAGATTCCTTTATTTCTTGAGCAGCACAGGGTAAAAATTCCGGAAGCAAAAAGACCTAAGATCACTAGTTCACTTAAAGTGGATGGGAAGGTGACCATGGGAATTATTTCGGATGTAAAAACCCAGCTCCGGAAATCAGGACAATACAAAGTGAATTATTCGGCAAAGCAAGTGCCAAGACAATAAGAAAAAAAAAGCCTCCGAAAATCGGAGGCTTTTTTTTTGCTGCTTATCGGAGCCTATCCATGCTGCTCACCAACTTATCGTCTTTTTGAATATTTCGCTGGGCAAGCAAGGAAAAAACCAGAAAGACCAGCGGCAGGTATAATCCAAGACCATCATTTGGTTCTGCACTTCCCAGAGTTTCTTTGTCCTGCATAAATAGGATAATAGCCAGGACAAGTCCAAGGATATTGGCGATAATGGCTATTCTTCCAACCAGCATTTGGCTCTTTCTGTTCCGAAACATAAAAATGCTGATCAGGGCTAAACCTCCCGCTGCACAAAAAAGCCCCAATAGGGCCGGATGATCGGTAATCGAATAAAGAGCATCTGCAAAAAGGGTAGAACCTGGAACATTCGATGCCGTGCTTGCAAAGGGAAGGCCGAAAAGGCCGAAGGCGGCTCCGGAGGCCAAAAACAAGAAAATGGTCTGTATGCGTTGAATCATTGTATTTACCTTTATCGCGCAAATATAGGTAATGAATCCATCCTCTACATCGGCTCCCGATCGGACCTTCAGCTACTGGGAACAAAAATCATTTCTGTTTCAGAGAGATTTGATAGTGGTCGGCGCTGGCATTGTGGGGCTCTCTGCAGCCTATTTTTATAAGCAGAATTTTCCTACCCATTCGGTTGCTGTGATCGATAGAGAGTTGATCCCGAAAGGGGCAAGCAGCCGAAACGCAGGCTTCGCCTGCTTCGGCTCCGTTACCGAGCTCGTCGACGATGAGGCTAATATGAGCCAGGATGAAATGTTGGCGCTGGTAGAGAAAAGATGGAAGGGGCTTAACCTTTTAAGAAGCCTCCTTGGGGATCAAAATATTGACTACCAGAATCGCGGAGGGTTTGAAGTATTCCGGGAGTCAACCGCAGAACAATGGGAGCTGGTCCAAAACCATTATGAACGGTTAAATCAACTTTTGAAACCCATTGTGGGGACCTCCGATATCTTCAGGAT
>JABDJM010000421.1 GCA_013002475.1 Saprospiraceae bacterium
ATACTATAGCGTCCACTTCCGTTGACCAGAATGATCAGTAAGCCTCCGGCGATAGCAATATTCTTCATGAATTGAATGGAAGAGATCCTTCGGATTTCCACCGGATCATCCCACCAGGAATGAAGGACGAAAGTAACAGGGATCCAATATAACAAGAGGAGCGTAGCGCCAAAATTTGACCGGTAACCAATTAAGACCAATGTGCCTCCGATGATCAATAGAAAAATGGCGCTGTATAAAAGCATTTCAGGTTGCCATGTAATCCCATAAGAGATCATCAGCGCTTTTGTATCCTTGAAAAAAGCGATGGAATCATAGGCATCAAACAGGAAAATAAATGAAATCAATACCCTTCCTATTAAGTCGATCCTATCTTTCATTTGGTTGATTTAACATTCAAAAATTCGGCAACTTTTTCTGCCACTCTCTGTCCATCCATTGCTGCCGATAATATTCCCCCTGCATAACCAGCTCCTTCGCCACAAGGGAAAAGTCCTGGCTTTCCTGGACTCATACAGGTTTCGGGTTCGCGTGGAATTCGGACGGGGGCACTTGTTCGGGACTCGGTTCCAATAACATTGGCTTCTTGAGTATAGTACCCCTTCATTTTCTTCCCAAAAACGATCAAACCTTCTTTCAATCGTTGATAGACAAATGTAGGTAAAAGCTTGTGCAGAGGGGCGGAAAATAATCCAGGGATGTAGCTGGATGAAGGTAGGTCCTTTGATTCCAATCCTTGAACAAAATCTGTCATTCTTTGTGCAGGGGCTTGCTGACTTCCATCTCCGGAACGGAACATTGCCTGTTCCACTTGTTTTTGGAAAGCCAGACCTGCAAAGTGAGATTCACTTCTTAAGGACCTTAAGTCTTCACTTTCGATAGCGGTAACCATCCCCGAATTAGCAAAGGGAGAATCCCGTCTGGAAAGAGACATGCCGTTTACCACTATCTCCCCGGGAGCGGTTGCTGCGGGAACAACCAAACCGCCCGGACACATACAAAATCTAAAAACGCCTCGTTTTTCGACCTGGCAGGTCAATTTGTAACTGCTTGCAGGAAGAAACTCACTTCGCTTTGTCTGTCCATACTGCAGCTTGTCGATAAGGGATTGTGGATGCTCGACACGAACTCCTAAAGCGAAAGGCTTAAATTCAATCGGAACATTATGCTTTTCCAATAAGGTATAAATGTCTCTTGCAGAATGCCCCGTTGCTAGTATGGTTGCATCTGCCAGAAATTCTTCGCCTGTATCTCCAATGAAAACTCCCTTGATCCTGCCTTTGGCATCGAACAGAAAATCCGAAACCCGTTTTCCAAAGTGGATCTCTCCTCCCTTATTGAGAATACTCTCTCTAATATTTGAGATGATTTTTGGCAGCTTGTTGGACCCAATATGAGGATGAGCATCAATTAGGATATTCTCTTTAGCGCCATGTTCAACGAGCAATTGTAGTACCCCGATGATGTTTCCCCTTTTATGCGACCGGGTATATAGTTTTCCATCTGAGTAAGTGCCTGCTCCTCCTTCCCCAAAGCAATAGTTTGAATCCGGATCTACAATCCCTTCCTGTTGAATGGCTCTTAGATCTCTGCGTCTTTCGCGGACATCCTTTCCACGGTCAAGTATGATCGGTTTAACTCCTCTTTCCAAAAGTTTCAATGCGGCAAAATAACCTGCCGGACCAGCCCCAACGATAATGGCATTTTGTTTTCCTGAAACAGGAAGGATATTTGGTAACGTATTCCTGACTAAGGGTGGAATTTTTTCGGTGGCAATCTTTACTCGCAACTGGATTTTTGGAGGGCGTGAGCGGGCGTCAATTGATTTTTTGACCAGTTGAAAATCTTGAATTTCGGAAAGAGTAGATTTTTTGGCGGCAATTCTTTTTATGGAATCCCAATCTTCTGCCTTTGTAGGGGACACTCTTATTTCCACCACCTCTTCCATTACCCGCAATTTAAGTTTCGGGATTATTTATTTACCTGGGTCTTCAATTCTCCAGCCATGGAGAAGTGCTTTTTGTCGTTCGATGAGAAAGTATCCGGAACATAGAATTTCATCTTTACAACTTCCCAGGCCTGTCCATCTTTAGTGTAAATGGGTTTTCGAATCAGATCTTTGTGTTTGAAAAATGCCAAATCCGTACCCTTGTCCCCCTCAACCAAATACCGGCCGAGTTTTACGAAATGAGAAAGAATATTCGGGTTTGCATCATAAAGCTCGATTTGGGTTTCAGTAAGGACGGTATTGCCTTCCCAATAGACGACCTCGTATTCTCCAGCAAATTCGACAGTAACCTGATTGATGGAATCTATTTCAAAAGATTGATGCAAAGTATGCTTGCTTTGAGCCAGAGCGGAGCTTGCACCGACCAATAGCATGGACAGGACCATCCATTTAAGAAATAGCTTGTTCATAATTTGCTTCTTGTTTTTGAGGCGAAGAACACCTCAGGGCAAAGTTATCCCATTTTTCTTAATAAATAAAGGGCCCGCTTGAAGTCAAGCGGGCCCTTTAATAACGAGGAATCGATGTTTTTCTTATTGGGGAAGATTTTCATCGAGGGGCAATGTGGAGGAGGATGCCTCAGATTCCACCTGTACATAGATGTGCTCCGGTGCATATACCAGGTAGCGGAAGGACTCCTGCAACTGGCCATCTTTTAATCGAACCTCTTTTTTTACTCCTGGTTGAATGATGGTCATTACATCTGATTTTGTAAATGACAAAAGGTTGTACCGACCAGCAGAGATCATCCCTTTTAGGAAAGATTCGGGTCTGTTGAAAAGGGAAATTTCCATTACGACCCGGACAGTTTTTTGCTTCCACGATTTTACTTCTACCGGCCCGTCCACAGTGATGTTGACCTGGCTTACAGAGTCTACATTAAAAGACTTGACCAGGGTTTTTTGAGCGGATTGAGCGAGAAGACCTGAACCGGCGAAAGCCAGGATTAATAGAAGGGATGGTTTTTGGATTTTCATACATGGTTTCTTTGGGGGAGTATACCTTAAAGATAGTAGATAAAACATGTGAGAAACAAGGTATAACTACCTGGAAATCATTGGATGGCCCGATGAATTTTTGTCAGAATGGAAAGCAATTCCTCCAATTTTTCTAAGGGCAACATGTTTGCTCCATCAGACTTGGCCTTTGATGGATCTGGGTGTGTTTCGATGAATAACCCATCCACTCCCGTGGCTATACCCGCCCGGGCAATTGTTTCTATTAGAGTAGGCTTTCCCCCGGTTACAC
>JABDJM010000463.1 GCA_013002475.1 Saprospiraceae bacterium
ATGTAGAAGATGGTTAGGATGATGCCCATGACACTGATACCATGTATCACAAATGCCCATTTTCCAAATTTCACCCAATTGGAATCTTGCCCATAATCTCCTTTCTGAACACCGAAGAAATAATACAGAGCGGACACCAATGAGGCGATAAAGCCCACTACTACAAATAAGTGTCCTAATTTTCCCGGAAGTAGATGTTCGCCTATGTACTGGATTTCATCCATAAATTGAAGTGCCCTTAGCTTTCACTTTTAATGAAGATCTCTTCGTTCTTGTATTTGGATGGACACTTCATCAGTATCTCCGTAGCAACAAACTGCTCATCCTTCATTTTGCCGGTGACGACGACTTGCTCTGACATTTCAAAATCCTGTGGTTTTTGCTGCAACAATACCACCTTTTGTTGTTCACCATTCACATCTTCAAGATAGAAGCTAAAGAAGTTGGGATCCTTTTCCGGATCGTAATACATTTCTTTGTCTTTGGATAGTTGACCTACGACCTTGACTTTTTTATTGGTGGTCCTTGCATCTTCAAAATTAGAGTACGTGCCCATATCACCGGAAGCGGTAAATAGAAGGATCACTGCCAATACAATCAGTCCAAGTCCAATGAAGTGTATCTTTTTCATTTTTGTGGATTCTTTTTTACTCTCCATTAATTAAGAATGCATTATCTATGCAAAGGTTTGAGAAGAGCGTAAGCGTTTATCAAAAAAATCATTGCAAAAATACTGTTTAGGGTTCTATTAAACCTGTAACATGGTATCCCCATTTATGTTAATTGATTCTAAATAATTCGGCTGTGATATGGAATATGTGGCACAATTAAAAAATGCAAATATCTATCATGGTAATACCCGTGTTCTTACTGAAGTTAATTTATCCATTAGCAAAGCTGAATTTGTCTACCTGATTGGCAAAACAGGTGACGGAAAGAGTAGTTTGCTAAAAACACTTTGGGGGGAGCTCCCTTTGAAGGAAGGTCAGGGAAAAGTCACTGGTGTCGAGTTGGTCAATATTTCTACTGCCCAACTTCCTCTTCTCAGGCGGAAGATCGGGATGGTATTTCAGGATTTTAATTTATTCCAAAACTGGACGGTTGATGAAAACCTGAGATTTGTTCTTGAAGCGACTGGTCATAAGGATAAAAAAGCGATAGATCAGCGTATCGAAGAAGTGCTGGCGAGAGTCAACCTCTCTCACAAGGTAAAGGAAAAGGCTTTCAAGATATCAGGAGGTGAGCAGCAACGTGTGGTTATCGCAAGGGCTATTCTGAATCAACCTTTGATCATACTTGCAGATGAGCCGACTGGAAATCTCGATCCGGAAAACACAGATGCCATTCTTCACTTGCTCAGAGATCTGGCTATTGAAGATCAATCCGCCATTCTAATGGCAACTCACGATTATGCCATTTTTGAAAGATTTCCCGGTCGTATCTATCAATGTGCTGAGGGACAGGTGAGGGAGATAGAGTAGGGCAGGAACCAGGGAGCCAAGGGGCCAAGGGGCCAAGGAAATAGGGGACCGAGGAGTGAAGAATGAAAAGTGATAAATGATAAATGACAAATTGGCTTTCGGACTATTCCATTAGGTCCATTGCTTTATCCGGATCAGATACTGGGAATTTACAGACTTTGTTTTGGCAAACGTAAATGAGCGTTTCTCCATCCTGGAGCTTTTCCTTTAACAATTCAAGGGAACCTTCATCCGGACCTCCAAGGAGGATCTTGTTTGGAAGATATTTACCCAGAAGGGCTTTTTGAGGAGTCCCAAAGTCTTGCCCGACGATGGCGATCTCATATGGGGGATTCACCTGGTCAAGTAACATGCCACACCAATTACTATAAAATCCGGGTTGACCACTTTCAATAAGATTGGGCATGATATTGTTCAGCATCTTTTGGGCTTTGTCCAGATAATCCTGGTTGTAGTAGTACAATCCAAGTTTATGTAATGCCCTGGCAATGCTGGAGTTGGATCCTGGGATCACATTATCTCCTAAAACCATTTTTCTCGTGATCAATGGTGGGTCCAAATCGGATGTGTAGAAAAACATTCCCGTTTCAGGATCGAAGAAGTGATCGATCGTGTGAGTCATCAAATCATTAGAAAGGGACAGCCAACCTTCATCGAAAGTAGACTGGTACAAATTGACAAAGGCGTTTATCGTTAGCGCATAATCATCCAGAAATGCATTGATTGTGGATTTGCCTTCTTTATAATTTCGATCCAGCCTGCCTCCGTCATTGATCATATTGGACTCTAAAAATCGGCCATTGGTGAGTGCCTTGTCCAGGTACTCCTGTATACCTGATGCATGGTATGCGTCCAGGTAACCATTGATCATTAGGGCATTCCATGAAGTCAGGATCTTATCATCCAACCCGGGCTGGACTCTAGTATCTCTAGCTTCAAAGAGGATTGATTTTGCTTTGGATACAAGATCCATCACCTCCTTTTCTGATAAGCTATGTTTGCCTGCTATCCTGTCAACCGATTGTTTTCGACGTAAAACATTTTTTTCTTCTTCCCAATTTCCACGATAAGAGATGTCATAGTAATCCTTGATAACTTCCCGCATCTTTTCATCCTGGATCAAAGAATCTACTTCTTCCGCATACCAAAC
>JABDJM010000490.1 GCA_013002475.1 Saprospiraceae bacterium
AAGCGGGGGAACAAAATGACTATGTGTTGAAGCAGATTATGGAAAGCTTGTTTCATTTGGAGGAAGAGGATTTCAGAAAATGCGTGATCGCTTACGAACCAATCTGGGCAATAGGGACTGGAGAAACCGCCAGTCCGGAACAGGCACAGGAAATGCATTCCTTTATCCGGAGCTCCATTTCTGAGAAGTATGGAGAATCTGTGGCTGATGATATTACCATTTTATATGGCGGAAGCGTTAAGCCGGCAAATGCGAAGGATCTGTTTGGGAATCCAGACGTCGATGGCGGGCTGGTTGGAGGGGCAAGCTTAAAAGCTGAAAGCTTTTGTGCTATTGCCGAAGCCTTGTAAACTAAAACCCATAAAATCATTTTGCTGATTATTCTTAATTTGGTGTCATCAAATGCGACCCAAACGAAAAGTTACATGCCATTAAATGTTGTCACTCAGCGATTCATTCGCTGCCATAATAAACTTAAAGAGGATAATCGGATTCGGTCAAGCCGGCAGTTTGCCCTTTCACTGGATTATCTTCCTCAGAGCCTTTCCGAAGTACTTCGTGGGAGAAGAGATGTTACCATCGAGCTTTTGCGCAAAGCGGTAGAGTCCTACAAGATCAATCCTGTTTTTATTTATACAGGAGAGGGGCCTATGTTCATGAGTGAGTCAAGCAATGAGAGCTTCCGTGTGATGACTATTGTAACTGATGCCAGCGAGGAAGAAAAGATCTTACACGTTCCTGTGCCGGCTCAGGCGGGATATGCAGGAGAGAACACCGATCCAACTTTTATCCAGGAGCTACCCAGTTTCACTTTACCAGATTATAAATATAAATCAGGAACCCATAGAAGCTTTGATGTTAGTGGAGACAGCATGGAACCAACATTGTTTGAAGGGGATAAAGTTGTCTGCAGCTTTTTGGAACCAGATCTTTGGAAAAGCAGCATAAAAGATAACTATGTGTATGTGTTGGTAACGCGAGGGGATGTAATAGTAAAAAGGGTTATCAATGAAATCTCGGAAAAAAAGGGCCTAAACCTTCAATCTGACAATGCTTTTTATGACGATCAATTTGTCGCTTTGGCAGATGTTCGCGAAATTTGGTATGCAAGGGCTAAGATCAGCCCATTTCTCCCATCGCCAAAGAACCTGCAAAATAACTTCCGGGAGGAGATCAAGCAGTTGCATGCGATGATCTCTCGCCAGGGTGAGTTGATCAATGATCTTTCGCACTCAATACGGGAACTGAACACTGAAAAAGTATAAAATGTCCTGGATCAAAGGAACTATTAGATTTGTTGACCTGGGACCAGGATTTTACGGTATTGATACTGAAGATGGCAGGGAACTACTTCCCGTGAATATGCCAGAACAGTTGAAATATGCCGGAAGAAAAGTAGAGGTACTTATCAAGCCAGTGAAAGACTATGTGTCTGTGTTTATGTGGGGCGAGGCTGTAAAGATAATGGGCTTCAAAACGATTTAACCTCCCCTTAAGACCCAATTTAGATTCACCAAAATTCTTTTACATGAAAAGATTGGCTTTTGCTGTCCTTACTGCTATGCTTTGCTGGAGTGGGGTCAATGCACAACTAAACGCAAGTCTGGAAAGTTCGACATCCTATGGCGTTCACATCAGTGACGTATGGGGTTATGCAAGTGGCGCAAATGAATATGCTCTCGTTGGCTTATGGAATGGGGTGAATATCCTGGACGTTACCGATCCTGCGAACCCCGTGGATAAAGGAACAGCAACCGGGCCCAATAGTACCTGGAGAGATATCAAGACCTTTGGAGATTATGCCTATTGCACAAATGAATCAAACGATGGTCTCCTGATCATTGACCTTAGTGGATTACCGAATAGTATTACTGCCTCTGATTGGAGCTACTGGGAGCCTAATATTCCTGGAGTAGGTGTGGTTAATGATTGCCATAATATTTTCATAGATGATAATGGTTACGGATACCTTGCCGGCTGCTCCGGTAACAACTCAGGAGGCATTCTTTATATAGATCTGTTTACTACTCCCGGTACTCCTACCTATGTTGATAAGGGACCTGCAGTCTATGCCCATGACGTTTTTGTGCAAAATAATATCATGTTCACATCAGAGATTTATGCGGGAAAGATGTCCTTGTACAATGTAGCAGATAAAACAAATACCATTTTCCTTGGGGATGCAAGCACACCTTCAGATTTTACACATAATGTTTGGGTAAACGCAGCAGGAACTATGGCCTTTGCCACAGATGAAGTTGCTAATGCCCCAATAAGTGCCTGGGATGTATCAGACCCTGGTAATATTGTTGCCAAAGATCAGTTTAAGCCTCTGGCAACCATCGGAACTGGGGTGATCCCACATAATGTTCATGTGGCAGATGATTACCTTATCATTTCTCACTACTCAGACGGGGTTGTTGTAGTGGATGCCTCTGCTCCGGATAATATGATCGAAGTAGCCAACTATGATACTTACACTGGGGCCGGACAAGGTTACAATGGAAATTGGGGTGCCTTCCCATTTTTACCCAGTGGAAACATTCTTGTTTCTGATCAGGACAACGGCCTCTTTGTTGTTAACCCCACTTATATGCGTGCCGCAAGACTAGAGGGAAAAATTACTGATGCTACCTCAGGAGCCGCCATATTAAATGCTACAGTTGTAATTGATGACCCACAGGCGAATGAAGGAAAAACAGATTTTAATGGTGATTATAAAACGGGGATCGCGACAGCCGGTACTTTTAATGTGACTATCACTGCACCGAATTACGATGCAAAGATTGTTTCAGCGACGATCAGTAATGGCTCAGCCACGATCCTTGATGAAACATTGTCTGCCACATCGCTGCCGCTTGAACTTCTTGCCTTTGATGCAAAGCTTGGCCTGCAAAATGAAGTCGAACTTTCTTGGGATGCGGCTCAATCTGATGGGATTTTTGAATTTGAACTTCAGCGTTCTGAGGATGGAATGATCTTCCGGACGATGGAAACGGTGTTCAAGGAATCGATGCCTGGAATAACAAACAGCTTTTCTACAACAGATAATCTTCCATCAAGCGGAACTTATTATTACCGGCTAAAAATGGTTGAGCCTGACCGCTCTTTCGACTATGGTCCTATTCGCGATGTCACACTTAACTTTGGGGGTCTTGTTGAGCTATTTCCAAATCCATTGAAAAAAGGAGATCTGCTTACCATCACCGGAGACTTTGTGAGAAACAGAGAATATGTGGTTCGGGCAAGTTCTATTTTGGGGCAGGCAATGCAATATGTAGTTCCAGCAAATGACCTTTTCTCCGTGAATAGCCAGAGGCTATTTTCAGGGATGAATTATGTTGAGATCCTGGAAAATGGAAACTTGATCTATAGTGGGAAAGTTCTCGTAAGGGACTAAGGACTATTAATCCTGGGAGTTGACACGGCTTCTCCAGGATCTGTTATCGTCTTTCCTGGTTTTCAACAGGTTAGCCTCCTTGTCAAAAAGTATTTTTGCAAGAGCAGTGGCGGTTTCTGCCCCAACTGCCTGCTGTCCTTTCAGAGCTCCTTCCGGGAAAAATTCCTTGACAAAATGGGTATCGAAATTCCCGCTTCTGAATGAGGGGTGATTTAATACAAAGGTGCCAAATGGCAGCGTAGTTTTGATTCCCTCGATCTCAAAATCATGGATTGCACGGATCAGTCTATCAATTGCTTCGGGTCTATCCTTTCCGTAGGCAACCAACTTTCCGATCAGGGGATCATAGAAGATCGGGATTTCCATTCCTTCCCGGTACCCGTCGTCCAAACGGACTCCTTTGCCAGACGGAGGTCGGTATCGCTCCAGTTTTCCGACAGAGGGTAAAAAATTCTGCTCAGGATCTTCTGCATAGACCCGAAGTTCAATGGCATGACCGGTGATGCTCAAATCCTCTTGAGAAAAGGGAAGTGGTTCTCCGGCAGCGATCTTTAATTGAAGTTGTACAAGATCCAAGCCGGTGATCAACTCTGTGACCGGATGCTCCACTTGCAGACGGGTGTTCATTTCCAGAAAGTAAAAATTGAGATCCGCATCCATCAAAAATTCTACCGTACCGGCGCCTTCGTATTTGCAAGCCTTGGCGACGTTAACTGCAGCCTCGCCCATGCGTCGCCTAAGATCATCATCGAGGATTACGGAGGGAGCTTCTTCGACCACCTTTTGATGTCTCCGCTGAACGGAACATTCCCTTTCAAACAGATGGACCGTGTTACCAAATTTGTCTGCCAGCACTTGTACTTCAATATGCCTTGGAGATGATACATACTTCTCTACAAAAACTGCATCATCCCCAAAAGAGGATTTTGCTTCACTAATGGCTCTGGCCATTTGACTGGCAAGATC
>JABDJM010000308.1 GCA_013002475.1 Saprospiraceae bacterium
TCACTAAAGCCGGTCCGACAAGTTGTTCATCAAAACTTGCTATCAGATTTTCGTCCCAGCGTTGGTTTTTGGCCAACATTTTTAGGGCTGCATTCCTTTGCTTGATCAACTTGTTGTAAGCATTTAGCTTTGTCAGATAGTTCTTATCAACCTGACAAATCGTTTCATCCATGAGTCGCCGGCGATCTTCCGAGCCCCCTGTTCCGATCAGTGTATCATCAGGGGCGATCATCACTACCGGAATGGTCCCAATATGATCTGAAAGACGCTTATATTTTTTGCCATCCTTTTCGATCACTTTCTGCTTTTTTGGAGAAACCTTGATGATGATCTCGGTAGTTTTTTCGCTGATTTGAAAGGAAGATTCCAGCCTGAAAAAGGAGGCCCCTTTTTGCATGAGCTGATTATCGGGAATTCGAAAATGGCTTTTCCCAAAAGCCAGATAATAAATGGCATCCAACAAGTTGGTTTTTCCCATTCCATTTTTGCCCACAAAAGCATTGAACTGACTACTAAAGGAAGCCTTCAGCTCGCTGTAGTTCTTAAAATGGGCAAGTTTGATTTGTGTCAGATGCACAGTAAAATGATTGAATTCAGGGCATTACAACTTAAAGTCAGACCAGGTGTTCCTATTTAGCAGGCTTGGCTTTGCCGAGGAATCACCCTATCTTGTGTAAGATTGCCCCTATATATAGGCTTTTTTTGAAAAATACGAGTTATGACGCAGGTTGCTGAGACATCAAGAAAGAAAACAGGAAATAAGGAGAACTATTCGAAGGAGACATTTTTGACCTGGTATGAGACCATGCTGAGGATCCGTCGTTTTGAGGAGCGTACCTTGATGTTGTATGGCCAACAGAAGATCCGTGGATTTTGCCATGTTTATATTGGCCAGGAAGCTATCGCTGCCGGGATGGTCACCGCTATTCGGCCGGAAGATGCCGTAGCTACTGCCTATCGACAACATGGAACGGCATTGAGCCGGGGAATTCCTGCCAAGGCTTGCATGGCTGAGTTGTTTGGAAAAGCGACCGGTGTGGTAAAAGGAAAAGGAGGCTCCATGCACTTCTTCAGCAAGGAAAAAAGATTCTTTGGTGGAAATGGGATCGTAGGTGCCCAAATCCCGATTGGAACCGGGATTGCTTTTGCAGAAAAGTATAAAGGCACTGATAATCTATGTGTTACCATGTTTGGAGACGGTGCGGCTCGCCAGGGAGCCTTGTACGAGTCATTTAACATGGCAATGACCTGGAATCTACCAGTCTTATACATCTGCGAGAACAATGGCTACGCCATGGGAACGTCCGTGGAGAGAACTTCCAACGTGGAAGATCTATATAAGATCGGAGCCGCATTTGATATGCCGAGCGAACCTGTGGACGGCATGGATCCTATCGCTGTTCATGAAGCCTTAACCAAAGCTGCCAAGCATATTCGTGATGGAAAAGGACCTTACTATCTTGAGATAAAGACCTACCGCTATAAGGGGCATTCCGTTTCGGACCCTGCAAGGTACAGGACCAAGGAAGAGCTCAAGGAGTATAAGGACCAGGATCCTGTAAAAGGATTGGAGGCCCAGATCTTACAAGAGGGAATTGCCACGGAAGCAGAGGTCAAAGAAATAAAGGATAAGATCAAAGAGGAGATCGATGAGGCAGTCAAGTTTGCCGAAGAATCTCCTTATCCCGATCCTTCAGCCCTTTTCGAGGATAATTATGTTCAGAAGGATTATCCTTTTACAGATTGATAATCAGACACTAAGGCTGATTCTATTAAAGTCCGAAAATCATTCGGACCAATTTTCATTTTTGAGCGTATAATCTAAAGTTTCCGTACTTTTGCGGAGATTTTTTAAAACCTACCGATTGAATGGCTATACGCAGGAATAAAAAGAAGAGTGAAGATACCTTGGTGGACTTAGTTGAAGCCCGGGATTCCGCACAGGATTTTGTTGAAGAAAACCAGAATTCTCTACTGATAGTAATGACCGCTATGGTCCTGCTAGTAGGAGGGTATTTTGCCTACAAATACCTTATTAAGATTCCTAAGGATAAGGAGGCATCGCAGATCATTTCGAAAGCTCAGGACTATTTTGAAAGAGACTCTTTTGCACTGGCTTTACAGTCAGGTGACGGATCCTATCAGGGCATGCTGGAGATCATCGAGAATTACGGATCGACAAAAGCTGGAAATCTGGCAAACTATTATGCCGGTATCTCCTATCTCAAATTAGGTCAGTTTGATGCTGCCATCTCCTATCTGGACGACTTCGATGATGAGGGTCGCGTACTGCCCATCACAAAATATGGAGCCATGGGCGATGCCTATGGTGAGCTCAACCAGTTCGATGAGGCCATCAGCAACTATAGATATGCCATCGCTGAAGAGGACAATGAGTTTTTACAGAGTCATTATCTGAAAAAACTAGGTCTTCTGTACGAGCGACAAGGCAACTTTTCCGGAGCCTCCGAGGCCTTTGCGAGAATCAAAAAAGAATTCCCGCTTTCACCGGATGGTCGCGATATCGAGAAATATCTTTCCAGGGTACAGGCGAAGTTGTAGGAGAGCCTTCGGCTCGTTTAAAGTTTAATTGTGCTTCGCACGTTTAACTGCTTTGCAGCGTTGAACATGGTTACAGGATTCGGGTTCCAGGTCCCAGGACTAAGAGTGCTTTGCAATTAAAGAATTGCACTATACGGAACCCTTGATTCCTACAATCTACCAACGATCTGCCTACTATCCGCCTTCTAAAACATCTACACTCCTCTTCGAGAAGAACCTCCCCCCAATATCCCAACCTCACACAAATTGTAAACCTACTGTACACCAATCCCACACCCACCGTATACCCACCGAACACCAACTGTACACCTATTGCATCCCCATTCCCTATCTTTACCCCCCTATGGCGTCATCATTAAAGAACCTTTCAAAATATAACCCGGAGGATATTCCGGATTCTTCTGAGATCAACATCGGTATTGTCGTTAGCGACTGGAATGAGGAGATCACCCACGCCCTCTACGAGGGCTGCTTCGAGACCCTTACCAAGCATGGTGTCAAGGAAGAAAATATCCACACCGTTCAGGTGCCCGGAAGCTTTGAGCTTCCCTCCGGAGCCAAGCTCCTGGCAAGCTCAGAAAAAGTGGACGCGGTGATTTGCCTGGGCTGTGTCATCAAAGGAGAAACCCCGCATAATGAATACATTAACCAGGCTGTCGCCACGGGTCTGACGACCCTCAGCGTGATGAGTGGGAAGCCCTTCATCTTTGGATTGCTTACACCTAACACGATGGAACAAGCCAAGGATCGGGCAGGAGGCAAGCATGGAAACAAAGGAGTGGAAGCAGCGGTCACCGCTCTTAGAATGGTGCACCTAAAAAAGGACCTGCAATCTTCACCCAAGGGAATCGGATTTTCATCATGAAGCTCTCAACCGTTCATGCCGGCTATTTCAAATTAGATGGCGGTGCCATGTTTGGGATCGTACCCAAGCGCCTGTGGAACAGGCTCAACCCTGCCGACAACAATAACATGTGTACCTGGGGCCTACGCTGTCTGCTCATCGAAACGGGCGACCGAAAGATCCTGGTCGATTGCGGAATGGGGAATAAACAAGATGAACGATTTCGCTCCCATTTTGAGCCGCATGGCGAAGAGAATTTGCAGAGTTCACTTCTGGCTAATGGGCTGCAAGCTGAAGACATCACCGATGTCTTTCTGACGCATCTGCATTTTGATCATTGCGGCGGTGCTGTCAGTAAGGATCAAGATGGCAAACTCTACCCTACCTTCCCAAACGCTGTGTACTACAGTAACCAAAAGCATTGGGATTGGGC
>JABDJM010000522.1 GCA_013002475.1 Saprospiraceae bacterium
GTTTGGGCGTGTGTTTTGGGAGGTTAATCCCTATTTAAAATCATAGCACCTGACTGATTTTCCTTTTTTCTTGCTCTTTTTGCCAAATAGGCCAATTTCAAATGGGTTTACTTTTAGAGCAAAGTACAGATCAGTCCCGGTTAGAGTGGATTTTCCGATCAGGGAGCCCAAATTGTCGCTCCCTATAGTCAAAAAGCCTACCCTTGCGGAAGTACCAAGGCGAAAATCTTGCCAGTTGTTGACAACCATGGGAAATCCGATCCCAAACCAGCGATTTTCGAAGCGAGGATAAACTGCTAATGTGTTATTTCGAGGAACAGAAATCTCTCCCAAGGAAAGCCTGTTGGTTAAAATAGCTCCTACATATAAGCCTTTGATTATCTGAAAATCACCCTGAATACTCAACCCCGCCGGAGTCCACATTTCAAATCCTCCGATTTGCTTAAAACTGGTCGTATCCCCCATGAACTGATTTCCCAACTCCTCAACGGCCTCTTCCACATTATCAATCCCGGAGAAGGCGTCCGTATCAAGATCATTCATCATGTCCGTACTTCGAACACGATATTTCTCAGTCCACTTGTCGAAGGAGATCTTCCCAATATCCACAAGCGAAAGACCAACTTTTGCACGGTAATCATCTTCTTCTACGTCGAATATCCAGGTCATACCCAGATCCATCCCAAATCCATTTCCTATCGGATTAGGAGTGAAGGAACTCGACTCCATGGTTCTGTTTGTCATGCCAAACCCTAGATCAATAGGGTCGACCGATACAGAATCAGAGGATACCTTGTGGGCAGAGATGGGCTTTGCCACATTCAGATAAAATCCTTCATAACCCTTTAAGAGCTTAAGGTTTGCTCCGATACTGAATTTACCCAGGTAGTTTTCTTTTGAGTAGCTATAATGGAAACCAAATTCTGACCAGGCCATTCCGCTTAGGTCGAATGCCTCGATTTCAATTCTTGTATCATCGGCGACATCAACCAAATCGTATATCCCCAGGTTTTTATCCAGATTGAATCCACCCATCACAACATTAGCCTCTGTAAGAATTCCAATAGAATGATTTTCCCCAAATTGTACCATGAAGGAAGGTCCTAGCAGACTTATGTCCATGCTGAGCATTCTCTCTTTTGAATCTGAAAAGTAATCCACGAGGATATCATTGGGCCCTGGATTGGGGTTTTCCCCTGCAGGGTCGTTGACCATCAGGTTTCCACTGTTCATTATCATGTGGAACAGGTTTGTTGGCTGCGCAAAAGCAAAACGGTTTTCTACAAATAGACCGGCCCCCACAAGGTTTACATCCCAGCTAAACGGGCTCAGGGCGCCATTTCCGGGATTTATCCGCAGAGCGTTAACTCCGGAGTATTTTTCTATTTGGAGACCCATTCTTTCTTGGGAAAACAGATTGGAGATAGGAATTAGGCAGGCCAGGACCAGGTAGATAGCGATTCTCATATTATTGGATTAGTAGCGGGGGGCCTTCGAGCCTGTTAAATCCAATTCTATGCCTAAATCAACCAGATATTATGATCCAGACTAATGTGAGGAGTTTCTTAAAGGATCTTAGGTAAAAAAATTACCAAACCGCAGGCAGCGGCGGTTAGTGCCATGAGTAAAACAGCCCCTGCTGAGACATCTTTTGCTTTTTTGGCCAAGGGATGGTGATCCGGGTGGGCAAGGTCCGTCAGATGTTCCAGTGCAGTGTTTAGGGCCTCGAAGGCAATAACAAGTCCAATACAAAGAATCAGCACTAACCATTCAGCCTTACTTACATGGTAATACCATCCCGCAATGATCACGAGTGTGCCAACGCCAAGGTGAACGCGGGAATTTGGAGTATTTGCGAAAAGCTCTTGAAGTCCCTCGATGGCAAATCCGAAACTATTGAAGAATCTCTTCATCTTGGAGGTCTTCCCATTTGATTTGATAGGTCCCGCTGATGCCTAACTGGCTATTATCTGGCGAATATACATTTTGGAAATCCACACATTTTAGTTGTGGACTATGGAGGATATAATCTCCAGGACTTTGAAAAATTTCCGTTAAACCGAAAGTCGCACTTCGCCGACTATCCTTCAAATTTCCCGTTTCCCTAAGCGACTGAATTTCCTGCCACCAGGGCGGGGCATTAAAATTTCCAACCACCAGGCAAGGCAGCGTTGCTGCCTGTGCTTTTTCACCAATGGACCGAACCTGATCCTGCATGGTGGAATAGGCCGTACTAAAAAGTGGTGGCGAAGTATGAGCAGCAATTATTTGGATCTCCTGCTCTGATTCGGTCATTTTTATTATCCCTACCAAATTTGGAACATCACCAACTGTAAAGGTGTCCAAAGTGGTGATTGGATGTTTCGAAAACAGTGCAAGACCAAAAGGATCAAAACGAACTACAGATCGTTTGTGCGGATATTTTGAACCAAGAGTTTCTTGTAAAAGGTATTCCCAATCAGGTGTTACTTCCTGGAGGGAAACAATGTCTGCTCCTGAAGCCAATATCTCATCAATGGCCACTGCAGGATCCGAAATGGACGAAACGTTATAATGGGAAACTTTTAGAGTTTCACTACTGGTCATCGCGGCATGTTTCAAGTCAGCATAAGAAGCGTTTTTCAAAAACAGAGCAAGACCAGCACAGCAAATTAAGCTGGTGATCATTAATCCTTGTTGCCTAAGGATCAGAAATATCATTCCGAGAAGTAAATAGCCGAACATGATCACCCCAGCAAAACGAGCTCCCATTTTAAGCAAGTAGTAGTTGGGAGTATAGATGCAAATGGTGGCGCCCAAAACGATGAGGGCGGCAATCAGGAACTTTAAGGGTGGGTAATCAAGTGTCCTAGTGATCATGCAAGGCAAATATACGGTATAGAGAACTTGCACTTTAGTGGAAAAAATAAAAAAAATCAGCCTTTAGGACAGCCTAATCCAGTAAGCCGGCTAAAGCGATAGATTTTTTGAGCCTTTCCACGTTGCCGCTGGAGTTAAATCTCTCAGCCCATACGATATATAGGCCCAATGGGGCTCTGGTCCCATCCAGGACATCACCATCCCATTTAAAAAAGGCCTCGTTCCCTACAGATAGGTTGTTCGCCAACACTTTTACCAGTCTTCCTGAAGAACTAAAAATTCGGATGCTAAGGCTGTAGTCTCCGGGTTCTTCGAGATAAGTGATGGGCAAAAAATCTTCAAAACCATCTCCATCTGGTGACAAACGCCCGGGACCAAAATTCAAGAAATCTGCGTCGGGAGAATCTCCTTCAAAAAGTTGTTGACTGTTGGGAGCAGCGGGAGTTCCGAAACCTGCTGATCCAGCAGCTGAAGCCCAATTCTCATCGAGGTTGGAACTAAGGGTCGGGCTTAATCTTTCCAGGGCAACCCCGTTTAAATCGACTAAAAGAGGATTGTGGAAATCACTGTGATAATAAACTTCATCCAGTATTACCGCCTCAGGAAAAGCTTCCCGGTATAAAACAATATCTCCCTCCTTGTCGTCCATTGTTGGAAGATCCGAAAGAAGAATACGCCCGGGTCTTTCAGGATCCGGGTATTGTGTGTCCACATCAAAGACATCCTCTGAAAATGCCAGATACTGACCAGGAAAAAGATAAATATCCTGGGGGAGAGCTTCTACATCTGAGAGAGCTCCGGCTGTATCCCGGTTTGCAAAAAACCAATCGGATATGTCCAGAACCTTATCACTTTGATTATAAACTTCGATGTAATCTTTGCTTCCGGTCCTAGGATTAAAAAGTAGCTCATTGATGACGACATCACCAGGCACTAC
>JABDJM010000314.1 GCA_013002475.1 Saprospiraceae bacterium
TCATGGGGGAGTTTATGCAATACCTACCGATCACCCTCATAATTGTTCTTGCTTCATCACTTTTTGTAGCACTGGTAATCAATCCAGTTTTTACGAGCAGATTAATGAATGTCGAAGAGGAAGAGGAAGATCAAAAGGTGAAAAGAAGAAAAATGATCAATGGGATCATTCTTGCTCTCGCTCTCGGTGTGATCGCAATTATTGGATTGGTCACTCAGATTATGTGGGTTCGCAATCTTTTTGGAATTGCCGCTGTAGTTACCCTCTTGAATGTGTTGGTTCTTAAGCCGGCTAGTTTTTACTTCCAAAATATTGGGCTGCCCTGGCTCGAAGGAATTTATGACAGATTTATCAAGGGAGCACTTCACAGATTTTGGCCAGGCCTGGTATTTCTTGGAACCATTGTAATGCTTTTTGGAGCCATGGGTCTTTTGTCATACAACCCTCCCAAAGTGGTGTTTTTTCCAACCAGTGATCCTTTCTATGTGAATGTTTTCGTGGAGCTCCCAATGGGAAAAGACATACAGGCCACAAACAAGATCATGCGGGATGTGGAAGCAAAAATTACCGAAACTATAAAGCCATACCGTGGAATCGTTGAGGAAGTTTTGGCTCAGATCGGAGAAAATACCGGTGACCCAAATCAACCCCCTGAACCAGGGAGTTCCCCAAATAAAGCAAGGTTAACAGTTAGTTTTTTGTCTTTTGAAAAAAGAGGTGGAGTAAGCACCACTAAAGTGATGGAAGAGATCCGCTCGTCCATGAGTGGAATCCCAGGTGTGCAGATAGCAGTAGACATGAATGCTAATGGTCCACCGACCGGAAATCCAATTAACCTTGAGATCCGAGGAGACCATATGGACACACTTTCTCTTTTCGCCAATGATGTGATCAAATATTTCAATTCAAAAAACATTCCCGGGATCGAGGAATTGAAAGCAGATGTTAAGCTTGGTAAACCTGAGCTCATCGTCAATATTGACAGGGAGGCAGCAAGAAGATTTGAGTTGTCAACTTTTGCCATCGCTGATGCTATCAGGACATCTGTTTATGGAAAGGAAGTTTCTACTTATAAGAAGGGCGAGGATGAGTATGATATTTTTATTCGTCTTGATGATAAGTACCGGAATAACATCACAGGACTTTTAAATCAAAAGATCACTTTCCGAAATCCAGCAAACGGAAGAATTGTACAAGTACCGATTTCTTCAGTCGCCGATGTTTCCTATTCCAGTACCTATAGTTCTATAAAGCGAATAAATCTTGATCGCTCCATAACAGTTTATTCAAATGTCAGGGAAGGATACAATGCGAATGAGATAGTAGCTGAACTCACAAGTTCTATGCTTGATTTCCCTCTACCGGCTGGAGTTAGCTATGAGTTTACAGGCGAGCAGGAACAGCAGGCGAAGGATATGGAATTCCTAACCTCTGCCTTTAGTGTAGCCATCTTTGCTATATTTATTTTGATTGTTGCCCAGTTTAATTCACTGGTAGCTCCGTTTATCATCATTCTTTCTATTCTATTCTCAACCATTGGAGTATTCCTAGGCTATGCATTTACAAGTAGGGACATAGTTGTGATTTTCACTGGGGTGGGAATTATTTCACTGGCAGGCGTGGTTGTAAATAATGCCATTGTTCTGATCGATTACATTAATCTGTTGATAAAAAGGAAGGGGGAAGAACGAGGAGGACTGAGCCTCTGGGAATTGTCAAAATCGGAGGTCAAGGAATCAATCGTTCGGGGCGGAGCGACGAGGTTGCGGCCGGTATTGTTGACGGCGATTACGACTATCCTGGGACTGATCCCTTTGGCAGTAGGATTTAACTTTAACTTCTTTACCCTGATTTCAGAGTGGGATCCTCAGATTTCGATTGGCGGTGATAACACAGCTATGTGGGGACCATTGGCCTGGACTGTGATATATGGATTATCGTTTGCGACCTTTTTGACCTTGGTAGTTGTTCCGGTTATGTTTTGGTTGTCTTATCGTGGAAATAGCTGGATCCGAGGACTGGCAAAGGGAAAGAAGAAAGTTGAAGTAGTTGCTGGGGAGTAGGTGGATTTAAGGGGTTTTGGGGGGTGGAAGCTGTAATGTTTTCCTTAAACATTTAAAACAATTTGTTTATTAAACAAATCCTCCCCATATTAGCTTCCTAAATAACCCTCCATGTCTTACCCAAGCATTGCTTGCTACCCCGAACGCTTTCTTGAAGTTGGAAAACTTTCCAACACCCTGAGAAGCCCAGCAAGAATTCAGATTCTGAAGGACCTAAAGGCTGGACCCAAAAGCCTTGCTCAAATGATGGTAAACCATGAAGTGTCAAGAGCGGCACTTTGCCAGCACCTAAAATTTCTAATCGAAGCCGACCTTGTCTCTTTTGTTGATCACAACGGTGCTGCTATTTACTCCTTCAATAAAAGGAACGCACCTTTTTGGTACTTGCACGCACTTATTGATGCTTGGCAAAAAGACTAAGGCTATTTTCCAGTGTCAATAACTACCTTTTGAACTAAAGCTTTTCTGTTCTGGGGCAAAACATGTAGCCAATAAACTCCGGATTCAAGATCTCTTACATCAATCGTTAGAACCTGATCATCGATCTCAGGGAGGTTGATTTTCTTTTGGACAATTCCCAGACTATTAACCAGTGATACTTCCGCCGCTAAACCATGAAAATCATTGATCCTTGAATTGATAAATCTTTTCGCTGGATTGGGA
>JABDJM010000550.1 GCA_013002475.1 Saprospiraceae bacterium
ATTTGGGAGATCGCGAAAATATCGGGGCCGAGCATTTTCCCGAGATCTTTGACTACATCGCCCTGGGCCATTTGCACAGAAATCAGACGGTAGGGAAAAAAGAAGGTATCCGATATTCCGGGGCTCCCCTTCCTCTTAGTTTTAAAGAGTATGATTATCAGCATGGATGCAATCTGATCACTTTCACAAAAGGTGAACTAAAAGGAGTGGAATTTTGCCCGCTTGAATCACCACGGAAATTATTTCGGTTTAGTGGATCACTTTCTTCTGTCAGAGAACAAATTCAAAAAAAAGGAGAGGAGCTCGAAAAAACAAGTCCTCAATTCCCGGCCTGGATAGAGGTAAAAGTTGATCTGGAGGAGTTCGTTCCTAACCTTCATCAAACAATCCAGGAATGGGTTGCCCCCTTCCCCATGGAAGTCGTAATGACCAGGATTTCTTCTGTAGCAAGTAACCAGTTTTCAGAAGAATTTTCGGAGCCACTTAACACGCTTAGCACCCGTGAGATTTTTGAGAAAAAATGTCAGGTGGAGCAGGTTCCTGAAAAGGAAGCAAAAAGTCTAATGGCTTCATTTATTGAGCTGGAAAGTTGGATGAAAGAGAAAATCGAGGAATTGGTATGAAGATAAAAGAGCTCCGCATATTGAACATCCAATCCTTGAAAGGGAAGAACATGCTAGACTTTGAAAACAGCAGTCTGGGGCAGGCGGGCATCTTCGCCATAACAGGACCAACAGGGGCCGGGAAAACAACCATCCTTGATGCCATCACCCTTGCCATGTATGGAAAAGTCCATCGGGACAAACCTGAGGAGGAACTTATCTCCTACGGCTGTGGCGAAGCTTCAGCAGAAGTGTTACTGGAAAACATGGGACAGCAGATTCTGGCTAAATGGAGCATTGCCAAAGCTAGAAAAAAGGCAGAGGGAAAATTACAGCCTTCTAAAAGAGAAGTAAGCGTTTGGAATAACACAACCGGGGAGTTTGAGATCGTGGCTGACAAGATCAAGGATGCCAACAAAAAGATCGTTGACCTCACAGGCCTTGATTTCAACCGCTTCACCAGATCAGTTCTATTGGCCCAGGGAGACTTCGCTGCATTTTTGTCATCAGAACCGAGGGACAGAAAAGACCTGCTTGAGCGGATCACCGGCACAGAGATCTACTCGGAAATTTCCAAGGCATCACACCTACGAGCCCGCGAAGCGAAGCAGCATTTGGAGAAAGAATCTCACTCTTTAGAAATGCTTGGGATCCGAACTCCTGAGGAACTAGAATCCTTAGATACAGAGCTACAGGAAAAATCTAAACAGCATAAAGAAAAATCCTCCAAGCTTTCTAAACTAAAGGAACAACTCAATCTTTTCGATTCCCTGGCTAGACAAAAAGAGGTCTTGTCCTTGGCGAAAAAGGAGAATGAAAAAGCCGAACAAGCCTGGACCGATTTTCTCCCTCAATTAAAAACTCTGGATATCCACCAGCTTGTTCTTCCCTTACATTCAAAATGGGAAAAAAGGAAAGAGATCCTCCGTGAAGGAAAAGAAAGGGATTCTCTAAAAGCCCTCTCTACTAAAAAGCTTGAAGATTTAACCAATGATCAGGAAAAGGCCAAAGAAAAAAAATCAGGGCTGGAAAAAGAGCTGCAAAAAATAAAAGAGCAGTTTCCATTGGTTGAAGAAAAGGTTACTGCGGCCATTAAACTGACCGAACAGGTTCTAGGTCTTCAGAAGGAGAGCCAAAAGATCCAGGAGGAACAAAAGGAGCTGTTGACTGGAAAGAATAAAGTCTCAGAAGAGGTAAAAAAGATTGAAGAAGAAGTTAAGATCAGAGTCCAGAAAAATGCTTCTTTCGAAAGTTGGGAAAAAGAAAACCCGTCAGCCTATTTGATTGAAAAAGATCTGCCGGAAATCATAAAGCAGGTTTCTGAGATCGAGTTCCTTATCGGAGAAGGTCAAAACCTCAAAGCCCAGATCGATCTTGACCAGGAGAAAATCGACAAAAAGGAAAAAACCAGGGCTGAACATGAAACCCTGGCCAATAAAAGAAAGAAAGATCTTGCCCTTGCCAAGACAAATTTATTGGACCTGCTGCCTCATTCAAACGGAGACAACTTGATGGGCGCTGTCACTCAACTTAGGCGTGAATTCAAGCAAAAAGTAGAGCAGAAATCTAACCTTCAACATTATGAGAGGGTTTTGGAAAGTCAGTCCAGTTTGAAAAAACAACTTTCTGAACTTCGGGTGGAGTTGGATGGATTAAAAAGAGAGGAACGGAAAGCCAATACTACCCTAACTGAGACTAATCAAAAACTACAGTCTTTTTTACAGGCTGAGAATGAAGCGGAAAAAATCTACAATCAACAGTTGAAGATCCAAACCTATACTAGAGATCGCTTATCTGTAAAGGAAGGTGATCCTTGCCCATTATGCGGTGCTACCCATCATCCTGAAATCCATACGCTGGAGGCCTTCCCCGACGAGGCATTAAAAGCCCTGCTGCGCGTAAGGGAAGATCTTAGAGCGGCCCAGGAAAAGAACCAGGCCGCTCAGGATCTCATGTCCGCTATAAGGGAACGCGTTGAGGTGTTGGAGGGAAAAAAAGACAAGCAATCCTTCAGTCTCGTTCTGGACCTGGAGACCCGCATTCAAAACAATGAGACCCTGATCAAGGACACTCAACTAAGTCTTGAACTTTCGGAAAGTGAATTGCAAAGACCTGGTGTCATTAAAGAGCAGATGATCCGACTTGATAGATTTCTCAGAGATCAGGAAGGTCTCATGCAAAGCATTGATCAAAAAGAGAAGAAAAAAACGGACTGTGAAGCGGCCCTCCTTCAAGCCACCAATGCTTTAGAGATGGCCACCTTCGAGATCAAAAGTCTTTCGGATGGTCAGGTGCAGAATTTGAAAAAAAGAAAAACCTACGAGGAAAACTATAAAGAGAAAGTCAGGAACCTGGATCAACTCCTTGCACCACATAAATTGACTTTCTCTTACAAGCAACCCAAGTCAGTGATCCAAAAGCTTTCTGAAACGAAATCAACTTTTGGGAAGCACCAATCCAATCGGAATGAAAATGACTTGCAAGTTGCTGTTCATAAGGAAACCCTTAAGAATGCTCAAAAGCAACTGGAATCGTTTTCAACAGAACTAGAGGAGATACAAAAAAACCTGACGCAACTACAAACAACGATCAAACAAACAACCCAGAAAAAACAAGAATTGATCGGTGAGTCCAGCCCGAGCGAGTACAAAGAAAATCTGAAGAAGCAGGAGTCTGAATGGGCTGAAAAATTAGTCTTCCAAAATGAGGAGTGGCAAAAGAATCTGCAGGCGATCAAAGTGGAAGAATTCAACCAGGGGAATTTATCAAGGAAGAAAGAAGAGCAGGATAAAAAGCTCAAAACCCTGGAAGAGACGCTTAGAGCAGAGCTCAGCAATTTTGGCCTTGATCCCAACAAAGATCTCGAGGACTTTTTCCTCACAACTTATCAGAAGGAACATCTTGAAAAACAAAAAGAGAAGTTCAACGAGCAAAAAATACGCGCAAAACAAAGTCTCGAGGGTCAAAGGAAAAGCCTTGCAAATATCGAAATGCAGATTGCTCCTTTGTCAGACCTGACCAAACTGCAGCAGGAGCAATCCAACCTCCAGGCTCAAGACCGGGAGTTGGCCGAAAGGATCGGAGCCATCAAGCAAATGCTCAGGGATGAGGAAACAAAGAGAAATGTTTCCAAGGATCTTGAAATGAGAATTCAATCAGCAGAAAAGGAGTTCAAACGCTGGGAAAGCCTTCGCCAATTAATTGGCTCAGCGGACGGAAATAAATTCAGCCAGTTCGCCCAGGGTATCACCCTCGGACAGTTAATCCGATTGGCCAATGTCCATTTGCAAAAATTAAGCGGCCGCTACAGAATTGAGCAAAAAGCAAATGAGCCGCTTAGCCTCAATATAGTGGACACCTATCAGGCCGACAACAAACGATCGATGGCCTCCCTCTCTGGGGGTGAAAGCTTTTTAGTAAGCCTGGCCATGGCCCTTGGGTTAAGCGACCTGGCTGGCAATAAAACCAGCATTCAGTCCCTATTCATTGATGAAGGCTTTGGAAGCCTGGATGAGCAAAGTCTGAACATTGCCATTGAGACCCTTGAAAACCTACAGTCAAGCGGTAAAACGATTGGCCTGATCTCGCATGTAAAAGACCTCCAGGAACGGATCAGTACTCAGATCAAAGTGATTGCCGGAAGCCATGGATTTTCCAGCCTGGAGATACTCTGATAATCCTTTTATGACCCTTATCTGATTTATGGTCATCCTGGTCGACAAGATCAGGCTCAGCATGAATTATTTCTTCATCTTTCAATAAACTGGTTGTCTAAAAAAAGACTCCGGCATTTCTGTATTTTTGATCACCTTTAAAAGCATAATATCAATCCATGCAAAAGAATTTAATAACCATATTTGGGGAAGGTCATGGCTTAGACTCGAAAAGTGTAGACTTTCTGACAAAAGCCCTGGCAAAAAGTAACCTCCCCGGGTTTGATTATCTTGAATTTAAGCAGGCCCTAACTTCGCTTTCAGCCATGAATATGGATGAGTCTACAGCTGTAAAATCCGCTTTCGCTACCGCGAAAACAATGGGGCTCACCAAAACCAAGTTGGTGGATACGGCCCGCCATTACAAAAAGATCCTGGACAAGGAAAAGGAGCAGTTTTCCTCTGCAATGGAAAACCAGGTTTCAAAGAAAATTGACGGGAAGAAAAAAGAGGTTACCAAGCTCAAAAAACAAATCGAAGCTCATCAAGCTAAGATCAAGGAATTAGAAGGTCAAATCAAAAAATACCAGACTACCATCGACAATGCGGATGCCGAGATCCAGGATTCAAAAAATCGGATTGAGGAGACCCGCGACAATTTTGAACATACACACCAAAGCATCCTTAATCAGATCGAAAAGGATATCGAGAATTTTAACAAATACCTGTAACTTCGTAGCAAATATCTAGCACCATGGCAGATTTCCAGCAAATCAATACAGACAACTTTAAGCCGAAGACCTTTTGGAAAAAACCCGAGGGCACCGTCGGGGCCATTTTTATGATAGCCCTTTTGGCGGGAGCAGGCTACCTGATCTTCACCAATCTGGCGGCGATCGGAGGACTTTTATCATCAGCACTTTCAATCACTGTCACCCTGCTGGTGTTAGGAGCCATTTTGTACATGGTCTTGGATCCCAGAATGAGGAACCTTGTTTGGTACGGGTACAAATCTGTCATGAGATGGATCACAGGAGTTTTTGTCACCATTGACCCGATCGGGATCCTTAAGAATTATGTGGACGACCTGGAGGACAACCTCCGCAAAATGTCCAAGCAAATCGGAGCACTGAAAGGTCAAATGAGGAAGCTCATGACGATCATGAAGGACAACGATAAAGAGATCGACAACAGCATGCAGCTCGCTTCAGTTGCCAAGCGAAAAGGAAACGATAAACAAATGATGCTTTCTTCCAGAAAGGCAGCCCGCCTCAGAGAAAGCAACGAAAAATATAAAGTGCTCCATAACCGCATGAGCGTTATGAATCGCATCCTTACCAAGATGTATCAGAACTCAGAGATCCTTCTGGAGGATACCCGGGATCAGGTAAAGGTCAAGGAACAAGAAAGAAAGGCCATCCGTGCTTCGCACTCCGCCATGAAATCTGCCATGTCCGTAATCTCCGGAGATCCGGATAAGCGAGCCATGTTCGATCAGGCCATGGAAGCTGTAGCGGATGATGTAGCCAACAAAGTTGGCGAAATGGAGCGATTCATGGAAATGTCTGCCAACTTCATGGAAAGCGTTGATCTGCAAAACGGAGTATTCGAAGAGGAAGGATTAAAAATGTTGGAAAAGTATGAGCGCGAATCCTCTCTACTTCTTCTCGGAGAAGGGCACGAAAGCCTAGATCTGGATAGCCCAAGAGCAGAGGGCCAATATTCAGAAGATTCAAAAAGTGGAAACTCCAGCTACGAGAATCTTTTCGACTAGTTTTCCAAACCAAAATTAAAAGCTACGGACCTTACTACCCTGGTAGTAAGGTCTTCTTTTTTCTCCTCAAGGATTAACCGTTGCGCTTCCGGAAGATCAAAAACCTCCTTGATCGTTCTGATAGATCCTGCCGGAACCTTTTTCTGGATCAACTCTTCCATCAAAGCTTCTCGATCCCATTTTTTGATTTCCATTTCAAGGATCTGAAACAAACCATCCCTGTTCTCTATTCTGTCATGGTTATTTGCAAAACGGTCATCTAGGCTCAATTCATCTAGCCCCAGAACACGGCACAATCTTTCGAACTGGAAATCAGAACCAACAGCAAGTAGTATCATTTTTTCATCCCGGGTTACAAAGACCTCACCGTACGGAGCAATGTTAGGATGCAAACTTCCCATTCGTTGCGCCACGTGTTCCGCCATTAGGAAGTTCGAAGCCTGATTGACCAAAGTAGCGATTGCAGAATCAAACAGGCTGGCGCTAACTACCTGACCATCACCTGTTTTATCACGGTTCATTAAAGCAATCAACAGTCCCTCCTTTAAATGATGAGCAGCAAGTACATCAATGACGGCTACCGGAATTTTGGCGGGAGGCCGGTCCGGATGACCATTCATATACATGAAACCAACCTCTGCCTGAAGGACTGCATCAAAGGCTGGCCGGTCAATGTTTGGCCCAAAGGCATCGATCTGTCCGTAAATGATCTTTGGAAATTGCTTGCGAATGGTAGCTGGATCGAGCCCCATCTTCTTAAGGGACTTCCTCTTCAAATTGGAAATCAAAAGGTCCGCGTCCTTTAGTTCTTCAAGTAGCCTTTCTCTACCTTCATCTTCATAAAGATCCAGCCAAAGGACTTCCTTACCCCAATTAATGGAAGCATAATATGCAGAGATGTTACCTTCTGGTTTTTCTCCGGCAACACGCCAGCGCCGGGTCATATCTCCTCCGGTTCTTGGGTTTTCAACCTTGATCACTCGGGCCCCCAACTCGGCAAAAAACATACCCACCGATGGTCCCGCAAGAACACCGGCAATTTCAACTACCTTGAGATTGGAAAAAACGTCGGATTGTTTAATTCCACCCATATCGCATCCTTATTTTTGATACATTCATATTGCCAAGCAAAGTAAATGAAATTATTGACCGCCCGGCAAATTCAGGACTGGGATAAATACACGATTCAAAACGAACCCATCAGTTCGTTAAATTTAATGGAGAGGGCCTCCCAAACCTTTTCCAAATGGTTCATGGAGCACCTGGGAGATGTGGATCTGGATATCCATTTTCTTGTCGGCCCGGGAAATAACGGAGGAGATGCCTTAGCCGTTGCCCGAATGTTGGATCGTGAGGGATACGAAGTCACTCTTTGGATCCTTAAGATCAGTCAAAAAACCTCTGAAGATTTCGAAGAAAACTTCAAACGACTACCTGCCAGATCTGGAATTGAGATCAGGGAAATTAATGCGGGGGATGGTTTTCCGGAAGACCTTAGCCAGGGGGTGTTGGTGGATGGAATATTTGGAACCGGCCTCAATCGTCCCATCGAAGGG
>JABDJM010000319.1 GCA_013002475.1 Saprospiraceae bacterium
ATTATGTTTCTCCTTTGGGCTATCTGCTCAGCACCTTCCGCTGTATAGTGCACAGAATGATCATATTGGCGTCGTCAATCCTGCTGGCTTAAACCAGGATCAGATGATCGAAGGACATTATCAAACGTTCGGAGCTTCATTTCGAAGACAATGGTTACAGTTTGACAATGGTCCAATCACCCAGTTCATACGGGGAGATTACATTTTTCATAATGGTAGTACGACAGGATTGATCTTTGGGGGGCATCTGATCAATGATCGTACGGGACCCACTGGATTTACAGGAGCCTTCGGACGTTTTGGAGCCTTTCTTTCAGATGATCCTCATTATGGAGGTGTGGGTTTAGCACTGCATGGTGGACTTGTTCAGTACAGAGTCAATGTTTCTGATATCCGATTGAGGGATCTTGATGATGTTTTAATTGGAAATGATAAATCTGAATTATACCCGGACCTCGGGGTAGGACTATTCGCCTGGAAAAAACTTTCCGGAGGTTTCTTTGATGATGCCCATGTTTATGGCGGTGTCTCTGTTCCTCAAATTCTCGGTTTGGATCTGGCCTTCGAAACGGAGAATGAGGGCTTTTCTTTAAAAAGGGTCCAGCACCTTTACGCGACTGCCGGTTGTTACAAGCCTTTGGAAGATAATCGATTCCTTCAGCTATCTGCCTGGGGGATTTATGCACCAGGCGCCCCAATCCGGGCAGATCTAAATATTAGATTTCAGGCCACTGAAAACTTCTGGGTAGGTGCCGGAGGCAGTAGTTCCGGGGCGATTCAATTAGAAACGGGTATAGTAACCTTTCCCACAGGAGACTATGACAGACGACTTCGGATCGGCTATCTTTTTGAGTATTCCTTTCAAACATTTGGGCCTGATGCAGGCAGTTCTCACCAACTTCAGCTGGTATATAGCTTAGAACCTTAATATGAAAATACCCTATTTAGGGTATAGGCTACCTCATTTTAGGGTATATATTTGCAGTACAACATCATCCCAAACCCAGAAATCGTACCCATGAACAATACAATAGTCGCTGGACAGCTATGTCCGGCCCTCAAGTCTGTAGTTTCTTTTTCTCCTATAATATTTTGTTTAAATCTATTGCCTAATAGCTGTATTGCTATATAGGCTAATGCTAATCCCATGAATAGATTCCAGGAGAAATATAACGCCCTCGAAGATCTGCCTAAACCCAACTTTGGGTTGGGGGTAATAATGCCTTTTAAAACCCTCTTGGTAGCAGTGTCGAATGTCAACAGCAGAATTGGTTCCCTCTTAATTTGTTGTTACAACAATTTTTACTCCCAGCTGAACAAGTTAATTCCCGCTAGTTCCCATCGACTTGTTCATTTAAGACATTCAATGGTACACCCGACCTTTAGTACCCACTGTTACCTCTTTTTTAGAATTCAAGATTAGAGATTCTTATAGATCAGTTTTGTTAGGAAAGGCCCTTTTTACAATGGTAGAAAGGGCCTACTTTTTTAGGGGTGGATCCTTACACCTAGATTGAAGGTCTGTGCCCGTTTTCCGTTGTTTTCCAGAAATTGAGAATGCAGTAATTCCAATTCAATCCTTCGGGTAAGATTGATCTTTGTACCAACCCCAAACTCTCCGTAAAGGGCTACCAATCCATAGATGGTGATGTATTTATTTGGGAAATAACTGATAAAGGATCTGGGAATGGGGAAAACATTGAAGTCAGGATGAACTACTGTCCAGAAGCTCAA
The DNA here is from genome assembly GCA_013002475.1 of Saprospiraceae bacterium. GTDB lineage: Bacteria > Bacteroidota > Bacteroidia > Chitinophagales > Saprospiraceae > JABDJM01. Next base: position 1,735 of record JABDJM010000319.1, read on the forward strand.
CTCCAGGAATAAAGAAGCTCTCGATCCAAGATTTTGATCATAAAAAAACTGTGAAAAGGAGACCCATTGTCCATCAACAGATTTTTGAATTGGAAAATAGGCCGTTTGTTGAAAAGTGAGTTTTGGAATTTTTGAAAATGGCTTGAACTTCACTTTTGGCCCAATATGAGATAGCCCTTGGGCTTGTTGTCTGCGAAGGACATCCCCTTCAGCATTGGTCAATGTGTCAACCCTGGATTGAATGTTATCAGAATTGAACAGGGCAAAAGGGGAGGAACTGACAAAATCATTTTGGAAATTTCTTTTCAACACAAGATCAAAGCCAAGATTAAGATTTGACCCCGCTCCGTAGGTGAATTGATTGAAGCTTGAAAAAAAACTGGATCTGGAATTAAATTGGTCAAACCCATCTTTCCTCTTTTCCGAGTATAGTGCTTGAAAGGATTTGAATTCCCAATTCCCTTTTGCGATTAACTGAGAAGGGGTCATGAAAGAAGCAATGACCGATTGGTCAATCGCTGCGATATGGTTAATAGCCCAATTATAATCCTGGAATTTTAAAGGCTTTGATGAAGAGATATCGGGTCTGTATGTTTTGATGAAGGCTCTGAGGTCCCCAAAATCAAATCCATACCACGAAAAAATTTGAGATACCCAAATGGATTCATCGGTTTCATTTAGCCAGCTGTTGTCATTGATTGCTTTTGAGGTCGCATCCTCCAATTGTTTATCAAGCGTTTCAGAACGAAAGGTGTTATGGTAGAATGGTGGGCAACTCTTCGCTCCGCAAATCAATACAAGATGGAATCTCGGATCTCTTTCAATTCCAAATAGCAGATCTTTTTCGATCTTGTCCAGGCTATATTTTTTACCGTTTAGTTGATAGTTCTTTTCAGTAAAAAACCGAGGTATTTCTTTTGGACTTGCTACAGGATAATGATTTGAAAGTTCATGGATAACGAAAAAATTATAGGTGTTTATCAGGAAGGCCATCCTTTCCTCCTTACTTTTTTCGTCATAGGGAAACTGCTTGATACCCTGGAGTATTTTATTTCGGGAATCACTATCCTTTGAAGCTGAGCTATAATCTACCAACCCATCCCGGACGTGGTTTCCAAAGAATTTATCAAAATCAGAAAATAAACTTTGCCCTGTACATGCAAATGAACCGAGCATCAGAATTGCCAGGAACAAAAAGAATTTTCGCATAATGGCTAAGGTATTCAAAATGCTATAACGGACCGATCATTGAATTGATCTGCCAGAGTACCCAAATGAAAAGAAATGTCAGAATGGATGCAAAAAGGTTAGCGGATAATCGTGATATCGCCTCGATATAATTCGCCCTCGTTTAGATTCAGACGGAGCACATAGTAGTAGGTTCCTTCAGGGAGATCGGAACCACCTGGCCCTGTCCCGTCCCAATCGTTCAAATATGGCCTTGCTTTGTAAACCATGGACCCATATCTATTGAATATGATAAGTTCATTATCCGGATACAGATCTGGGTTTTCCAGAAGAGGATCGATCACGAACATATCATTATCTCCATCGCCATTCGGTGTGATCCCGTTGGGCGGGTAAAAAGCATCTTCCTTATCCCAGAAATCATTTTGAAGGTTTATTTGGAAAATTTGTTCAACACATTCATCCGGACAGAGAGTTCCGCAAATTGTGTAGGTTCCCTGGATCAATCCTGAAAAGCTTGGTTGCGGCGCAAAAAGTAAGGTGCTGTCATTTTCCTGGATGATCATCCCTCCAGTATCTACCTCCGCAGTGATGAAGTATGGTGTTTCTATCCAGGGAAAAGAATCATTGGCCATCACATCAAGGTGGAAAGTACTTACTGCGAAATCAAAGGAAAATGAATCCTCCGCTGGAACAGGGAGTGGAAGATAATCTATGATGACTGTATCCTGATCGTAATCGGGGCAAGCAGGTGAGCTGGCGGACCATACAAAAACATTTGGTCCGGGTTGTAAATTACTCAGGCCGGTGGAGGATTGATTTATATGATCAAGGATCGCGAGTCCCTCGCTCGTCCAAAAGCCTGACTGACCTGGATTAATAAGCGCAGAAATTTCCGCATCCTCAATACAAAAAGCTTCATCCTCCCCGCCATTGGCCAGACCAAAAACATAGGGATCCTCAAAGGTGAGATCCAATGTTACCATCGTATCACATCCTCCTGAGTTTTCACCGGAAAGCACAAATTCATAAAAGCCCTCTTCAGTGTACTCTGTCTCATTGTAAATATATTCGCTTCCATCACATACGGCCTCTATGTTGTCCAATTCATTATCGTGTGTTTATTTTATTTCTATATTCTCAATGG
>JABDJM010000003.1 GCA_013002475.1 Saprospiraceae bacterium
AAAATAGGTATGGAACGAATCCTTCCCTTTCTAATACATATGCCAGGTATCAATTTACAGGCCCTGTATTTTGCTGACAATAATCTATAACATATCTTACGCGCCCATTCCATTTATCGGCATTAGACCTTGTATGGGATCCTTATCCTCCCATCCATTTCAGCTCTGAGACACTATACAATTATTTTTAACCGAAAAATTGAAAAATGAAACGAATCCTTTCGTTATCCCTTGCTCTATTATGGTTTTCTTTTGGGACCCTTACTGCCCAGAACCCAAATATGGGGGGCAAAGCTTGTAGTGTTCAAAAAGTAAAATTACCCACCAACTATACGGAGCCCGATCAAAGGACTTACGATATGGTAAGGAAGGGAAGGTTTTCCTACAACATCGATACAGAAACAAAAAGGCTATACGGCTGGGATCAAACCAAAGAAAATCCTAACCTAAGGGCAGTTGTTAACCTTTACGGATACACCTTAGGGTCTCCCAAGAGGAATTCGAAAAAAGTAGAGAAGAAAGATAAGGATGGTAAGGTTACAGAATCCTATACTGAATATTGGTATACCGGAAGTGCTTCAGGAAGAGGTACCCTGTACGTATACGGGGCGTCAAATCCTTTCGAATACAAGAAAAAACCAAAAAAAGAATCATCCAAAAAGAAAGAAGTAAAAAAAGAAGAGCCAAAAAGTGAAAATCAGTTTTTATCTGCTGAAGTGGTTGAGGAGCTGGAAGAACAGTCTGAAATGGATGAGGATTCAGGATTGGAAGATTCTGTACTGCCGTTTGTTACTTCAGTTTCCGTTGATAAATCTAAAAATCTAAGTGGAGGTAAAGCTAGGAGTTCCTCAACTGCTTACAGGAATTTCAAAAACAATCAGTATCCTCAGCTTCAGGATTTTCGAAGCTTCTTCCCTCAGCTTTCCTACAATACAGCGATGAGGTCTTTGAATAATATGTATGGATTTGCTCCAACCAAAAACCTTTTCAAGCTTAGGGTCATTAAGAACGAAAAGCATCCTCAATCCAAAGTTTGGAACGATGCAACTGCAGCAACAATTACCCTATTTAAATCAGTAAAATTCAACAAGGGTATTGACAAAACGCGACAGCAATTTTTACCAATCATTGATTATTATGTTACCCAGGTGGATAGAAATAGGGAGGATGATAAGAAGGAGCGAAAATTGAAAAAGGCAGCCTTTGAAAACTTGCTCAACATCTATTATTACCTGGACAGACATGATGATGTTATTGCTTTGAGTTCTGAATATTTGGAATCGAAACGATTGGGCAGATTGGCAAAAATTCAAAAGGGAAAGTCCGAAAAAATGAAAGCCCATTTGGCCTTCCTAAAAATGGAAACTGCTCATATGGAGTCCGATAAATTGGTGATTGATGAAAACGAAGAAATAGAGGTATTAGAGGACGATATGACTACAGGAGGAAACTAATCCGGTTTCGATTACCATTATACCCCTTTGGATGCAGTCCAAAGGGGTATTTTTTTTGCCTTGTTCAGTCCATTGGTCGAAAAGACTTCAGATGCAACCATAATTTTTAGAAATTGTCGTTAAAACAGCCAGCGCCCTAGCTATTTACTAATACTCCAACTTTTTTCCGTGAAAACGTCCCCAATCCTTGTTTTCCTTTGCCTTGGTTTTTTACTACCCGCAGAAAATTCCTTTGCCCAATCCGAGCAGGACAGCATAGTTCGAAGAGTATATCAAACTACCCGGATTCAAGGATCCTCTCCTACCATTGATGGTATACTTGATGATCAGGCCTGGGAGCAGGTTGCCTGGGCGACTGATTTTCTAGAAAACGAACCCAACAATGGAGGGTCGCCAAGTCAGGAAACAGCCTTTAAGATCTTATACGACGAGAAATTCCTCTATATAGGTTACCGATGTTTTGATACAGAGCCCGACAGCATTGAGGCAAGAATGAGTCGAAGAGATGGCTTTGCCGGAGATTGGGTAGAGATCAATATAGACTCCTATCATGATTTGCAATCTGGTTTCTCTTTTACATCAGGTGTGTCAGGTGTGAAAGGAGATGAAACAATAACCAATCAGTTCAACTGGGACACCAATTTTAATCCGATTTGGTATTTAAAGTCTACCATTGACGATGAAGGCTGGGTTGCGGAAGTCAAGATTCCATTTTCTCAATTGCGTTTTACGGGTGAAGATGAACAAGTATGGGGTTTCCAGATCAACCGTCGACACATGCGAGAGGGTACCAGATCCACCTTTCAAGAAATTCCAAACAACGCCCCTTACTGGGTAAGAGGCTTTGCCGAACTTCATGGGATCAAAGGAATTAAGCCACAGAAACAAGTCGAGATACAACCTTATGTGGTGGGCAAGATTGAAAGCTTTCCGGAAGAGGAAGGGAATCCCTTTGCCACCGGAAATGATTCAAAATTAACAGCTTGAATTGATGGCAAAATCGGGCTCACCAATAATGTCATTCTGGACTTTACCATCAATCCCGACTTCGGTCAGGTAGAAGCCGACCCATCCCAACTCCGACTAGATGGCTTTGAGGTCTTTTTTCAAGAACGCAGGCCCTTCTTTTTAGAGGGTGCCGGAACGTTTAACAATCGCCTGACCAATTTTGATGTTTGGGGTGGCTTCTCTGGAGATCGTTTATTT
>JABDJM010000063.1 GCA_013002475.1 Saprospiraceae bacterium
ACCTGCCTGCCGGTCTCCGGCGGCCAAAGCCTTTGGCGACGGCACGCAGGCAGGTTGCTGAGCCCTGAGTATAGAGAAGAATCGTTGGCGATTCGTAGGTTTATGGTTGGGGAGGAAAGGTCTAGCCCAAAGCTCAAGGCCCATGGCTCATTGCAAAAAAAAGGCCCACCGAATTTCTCCGGCAGGCCTAATAGTGTTCTGTGATTATTTGTCTTATAGGTTGTAAGTAAATCCTAGCAACCAGTAAGATTGCACTGGATTTTCGTCTTTGTCAAGATCATCGATCTTGAATTCCGGAGCTGTATCCGGGTTATTGGTAAGGAAGTTATTGAATCCTTCCTGCTTGTTACCTCTAAGGCCAAGCTCAAATCCAACACCTAAACCATTCATGATATTTACGTTGAAACCATTGATCCAGGTCCAGTTGCTGAAGTTCTTTGTGTCCTCATAGCTAAGGAAAGCAGAAAGCTTTGACTTCCATGCTAACCCTCCAGGAAGAGCTCTGGCGTAATCAGCCACAACTTTTGCTCCCAAGGAAGACTCATAAGTAAGATCGTCATCGGCAAAAACGAAGTTGTAATTCGCTGGGTGAATCACCACCACAAGGTCTGAAATAGGAGTCCAGGTTACACCAACACCCACATCCAAAAATCCAGGATTATTGAAATTTGAAAGCAAAGTGGATCGGTATTCACCTAATGCTGAAGCCGCCCATTTATCGTTCAACTTATATCCATATAGGGAGGTAGCATTGATCGCATCAGCAGTTTTCTCCAGATCCGGATCAACCAGATCTTCCGTGTCAGTGTCCAGCTTGGTCCAACCCATAGTCAGGTTTGCACCGTTTCTCCAGAAGAATTTTTCCTCTAAAAGATTGGCAGAACCGCTTCCGGCAAAACCAATATTGGTTGCAAAAGTGTTAGAGTTTTCTGCTCCCAACCATTTGTTGAAGGAGGAGAAGTTTAGACCCAGCACACCCGCTGCATCATATACCCAGCCATAGCTTGGAGGGATCTGAGCTTTCAGAGCATCAATTTCTCCCTGAAGGGTTCCAATTTGCCCCTCTTTGGCCGCGATTTGCGATTTGAGTGCATCCGCATCAACTTGCCCGATGACTGTTCCTGCAAATAATAGGAGACAAAGGGTAAAGAGATTTTTTAGCATAACTATTAGTTTTTCTTCTAAAAAAGGTTTGTGTTTAAAATAAAATTAAGAATGTATTTCAATTTTTTCGTGAGTTAGCTTGTGGAGAGGGATAATCACACGTCTGGAGTCTCCGGTTAGAATTGTCAGGGTACTACTGTCCATAGAGACGATTTCACCGGTGACTTCATCCAGGGTGATCCTATCACCTATCTTAAACTTGTCTTTGGTGTAAAAGGATGCAAGAAAGTTGGACATTGTGTTCTTGCTGGCAAGACCATATCCTAGCCCAAAGGCAAAAACCCCTCCCGCTAATATGACTGTTAGGTTGTTGCTGATGAAATCGGTGTCTATCCCCATTTGGGTAAGAGCCGTGACAACAGTCATCAGAACAATGAAATAGAATACAAAGCTGGCAATGATCTTGGCAGATGGTATGCCCAGGGACTTCATAGTCGTAAGGACTATATTCTTAATGAAGTCTCCCAGCAGCAGACCAATTGCTAACACAATTATCGCTGCGATCAGATTTGGGATATAATTCAATATATCCAAAACCAGATTTGTCACAGCCTCAAATTGTAAGATCTCAGCAGCTACAATGGCAAAGATCAAGAGGAGTATGTAGTAAATGATCTTGGAGAAAATCCTGGATGGGACGATCTTCATTTTGGTCTTTTCGACCAACTCAATTTGGTTCAGCTTTTCAGCAAGCTTATCCAGCCCTATCGAGGAAAGTACTTTTCTTACTACGCGGGCCAGGATCTTTGCAATGATCCAACCGATAAAGAATACGATAATCGCCCCAACTATGTTGGGGAGTATCCCTATAAAACTAGCCCATAAATCAGTTAATATTCCCAATGCTCTTTCTAACATTTATGAAGATTGTTTTGGTTCTTTTTGGGGGATTGCCGAGTCTCATTTTTCTTCTTTGTCTGAACCCCCGAACAGGGACAAAAACAAGTCGATCATTTTGCTGAAATACAATTCAACAACATCTCCAAATAAATGGCCGGATTGGACGATTCCCATAACGTCATGCTCCACATTATCAGGGGTTTGCCCTGCCTCCTCAATATTTTGGTTTTCAAGTTCTTTGAAGCTGTTTTTCCCGTCAGTCATAATCCATCAATTTTTATAGTGTTCCTTATAAACAATTTGAGCCTTGGTCTTCGCTCGTTTGATCTGCATCTTAACTGCAGAATCAGTTTTTTGGATCGTTTCTGCTATTTCTTTTATCGAAAGTTCATCCTGATATTTCATAAGCAGGATGGCTTTGTCTCCCGGGGGTATTTTTTCTAACACAACCTTCAACCGTTCTACCTCCATTTCTAATAATTCTTTGTCATCAACTTCCTCTATCAGGTCGGGGGCATCATCTGCTTCCTCGCTAAACAATTTCTGTTCTTTTCTTTTGCGTCGAATATAATCGATGCAGTAATTGTAGGTTATGGAGTATAGCCAGGTAGAGAATTTTGATTTTTCACCGAAGGTTGAAAGCTTTAAGAAAACCTTGGTAAAAATCTCCTGTGTTGCATCCTGTGCCTGCGTTTCGTTTTTGAGCATTGATATGCACTTGGCATATACCTTGGTAGAGTATCTCAGGTAAAGTGCCCGAAAGGCCCCGCTTTCTCTTTTTGTTAAAAAAGCGGTTATAAGGTCTTGGTCTGTTGAGTTCTTGTATCCGGACTCTCTCAATAGTATTGAAATATGATCTTGAGACAAATAGCCGGTGGCTTAATGCCAAAAAGCTCAACAAAATTAGCAGAATACCTGGTTTTATCCATTTCTGTTACAATACCATTCCCAATCTCTTTTGCATGGGAATATTCTTTTGACGCCAGGATCCCTAGAAAGACACAAAAAAAACAATGAAGTTTTTCTCGATCAGGGATTTAGGCTTCAATCTCCGTATTTTCAGGAGCCAAAAAAGGAGTTACTATGCGGAAATACACGATAGGTCTTTTATTGATGCTTGGTTTTCAACAGATTAGCCTTGCCCAGACGGAGGATACAGATGCTTTTTTCATAAAGTCCCTGTACGATGAGGCTTTGAGTAATCCGGTCGGATACCATTGGCTGGGTCACCTATGCGAAGGCATTGGAGGTCGTCTTGCCGGCAGCCCCGGTGCCGCGGCTGCTGTGGATTATACGGCCCAGGTTATGGATACCATAGGCTTGGACACCGTGTATATGCAAGCTTGCGATGTTCCTCATTGGGAAAGAGGTGATACTGAGATCGTTCGGATCGTTAACTCCTCGAGCCAGGGAACTGTTGACCTGGGTGGACTTGCCCTGGGGAATTCCTTCGGAACCGGCCCTGCGGGCCTTACCGCAGAAGTAGTAGAAGTTAAAACCCTGGATGAGGTTGAAGAATTGGGTGCCCAAAACCTGGCAGGAAAGATCGTTTTTTTCAATCGACCCATGGACCCTACACAACTCAGGACATTCAATGCCTATGGAGGCGCTGTGGACCAGCGGGTTTGGGGGGCCAGCAAAGCTGCTGCGGCCGGAGCTGTTGCCGTATTGGTTAGGAGCATGACAACCCGACTCGACGATGAGCCCCACACCGGGACTCTGGTGTACAATGAAGATCATCCAAAAATTCCGGCCATTGCGATTAGTACTAAGGACGCCAACCTTCTTAGCCAATTATTGAATCAAGAGAATGTTGAGATTTTTATGCGCAATACTTCCCGCATGTTACAGCCAAAGAGATCCTACAACGTTGTAGGAGAAATAAGAGGGTCCACGCATCCTGATGAGATAATTGCTGTCGGAGGACATCTAGATAGTTGGGATGTAGGCCAGGGGGCGCATGACGATGGATCTGGTTGTGTGCATAGC
>JABDJM010000079.1 GCA_013002475.1 Saprospiraceae bacterium
CATCTAAATCATTAGTTGGCTCATCTAAAAGTAATACATTACCCTCTTCCTTTAAGGTCATAGCGAGATGCAATCGGTTTCGCTCCCCACCGGAGAGCATATTAACTTTCTTGTTTTGTTCACTGCCTGAGAAGTTAAATCGACTCAAATAAGCGCGTGAATTCACCTGCCTGCCTCCCATCATGATCAACTCCTGTTTGCCACTAAAATTTTCCCAGATCGTTTTTTCGGGGTCAATATTAGAGTGACTCTGATCTACATAGGCCAGTTTTGCTGTTTCTCCCACAGAGAAGGAGCCTTTATCCGCTTCTATCTCTCCCATGATCATTTTGAATATCGTGGTCTTCCCAGCACCATTAGGGCCAATGATCCCTACAATACCCGCCTGTGGTAAATTAAAATTCAGATCCTCATAAAGCAATTTATCTTCAAATGACTTGCTTATTCCTTTGGCTTCGATCACATTGGTTCCCAATCTGGGCCCATTAGGAATATAGATCTCTAATTTGGATTCCAGCTGTTTCTGATCCTGATTCAATAACTTATCATAGCTTTTCAAACGGGCTTTTTGTTTCGCTTGCCTGCCTTTAGCTCCTTGTCTCACCCACTCCAACTCTCGCTCCAAGGTTTTCTGACGCTTAGATTCCTGTTTTCCTTCCTGTGCTAGCCTTTTTGATTTTTGATCCAACCAGCTGCTGTAATTACCTTTCCAGGGAATCCCCTCTCCCCGATCCAGTTCCAGGATCCATCCGGCTACATTGTCTAAAAAGTATCTATCGTGCGTTACTGCAATGACTGTTCCCTTGTACCCCGCCAGATGGTGCTCCAACCAGTGCACAGATTCAGCATCCAGGTGGTTGGTAGGCTCATCCAGCAATAAAACATCAGGTTGCTGCAAGAGTAATCTGCAGAGTGCTACCCTCCTGCGTTCCCCTCCTGATAGCACCTCTATCTTTTTGTCTCCCTCCGGTGTGCGGAGGGCATCCATGGCGATTTCCAATTTGGTATCCAATTCCCAGGCATTACTGGCATCGATCTGATCCTGTAATACGGCCTGCTTGTCCATGAGCTTTTGCATCTTGTCTGCATCTTCGTAGTATTCCGGAAGACCGAACAAGTCGTTTATTTTATTGTATTCATCTAGAATGGCCACAGTCTCGGCGACTCCTTCTTTGACTATTTCCAGAACCGATTTAGAAGGATCTAACTGAGGATCTTGTTCCAGGAAACCTACCTTGTATCCGGGTGCAAACACTACATCCCCCTGGTAATTTTTATCTTCTCCCGCAATTATTCGAAGTAGTGTAGATTTTCCCGATCCATTGAGGCCCAGGATGCCAATTTTAGCTCCAAAGAAGAAACTGAGGTAAATATCCTTTAAGACCGGTGTGTTGGCGTTTTTATAAGTTTTGGTGACTCCGGACATGGAGAATATCACCTTTTTGTCGTCCGACATATTTTTAAAAGTACAATATGATTAGTAAAGGAATTTCAAGTTCGGGCTAATTTGAGTATGCTTATACCCGACCCTTTAAGGCGTTAAAGACCCATGCAATTGCGAAGAAACCCACACCAACCGATGCAAATCCCCAACCAGCTATTTCATCGTAACGGAATGCGCCTAAGGCGATCAATCCGAGGCCAACAATTACCATTATAAAAGTGGCCCACGCCAGGACGGTATTTTTATTCATACCCATATTCGTTTATTTAGGGGGTTTAGATAGTAAATATATGATTTTTGAAAGAGACTAGTTCCCTTTTTCGAAAGGATACTTAAGTCCGATCAGGGAGCGGATCTCGTCCATCAAACCAATCATTTCCTGACTGTCTTTCCACGACCAGTTCTGGCTTTGAATCTGCCCTGAGCGAAGTGCTCGATGCACTTCCTCCACTTCGTGGGTATATCCTTTTCCCAGGGTTGGTTTTACTACTTCAGAACGCTCATCCGTGATCAATGTAAACCCATTGGTCTCATGCCAGCGCGGGTGAATTAATATTAGACCGTTAGTTCCTGAAATAACAGCTTGCATTTCGGAGGTGGATGTAAAAGATGAGTGCAGAATAGCATGGGCGTCATCATATTTAAAAATCATGGAGAGCTGTTGATCTACGCCAAGAGAGTGAAAGTGTGCTTCTGCAGTTATTTTCTCTGGGACACCAAGGAGCCAATAGCTTAAGAAGATCGGATAGATCCCTATGTCAAGTAAAGTGCCTCCTGCCAGGTCTGGATTCCAAACCCGACTCTCCAGCGGTCTGTCCATCGCGTTAAATGCGAAGTCGGCCTGGATATATTTCAGATCCCCTATGGCACCTTCATCCAAAA
>JABDJM010000089.1 GCA_013002475.1 Saprospiraceae bacterium
AAAGTTTTTCCTGACTTAATAATGCAGTGTCTCTTCCTGCAGCCAATGATTCCTCATTGGTTTTTAATTCCCAGGAAATGGCCAGAATATTTCCATTCGGCATAACCGCTATATCGTGGTGAAGACGATCAAACTCATCATTAAGCGTAAAATTCCAGATTGAATTCCCGTCCCAGTCCAATATATCAATGGATCCTCCTCCTCCACCGGCCCAAATGGGATTGCCGGCAACAGAAGCCGGCCTGCTTGCCTTAACCAAATTACCGTCCTCCCGGAGGTAGGCAGTATTTCCTGGACGGGTCTCAGCATCTCCTTCCCAGCGATGGACGACCTCTCCACAGTTGTCAAGTAAGATTACATCTGGTTGATTATGAGGGAAGATCAGGTTATAGCCCTCATAGGATACCCAAGGTTTATAGCTGATAAGACCAACGGTGGGGTCCTGGGCTGAGAGGTTGCCGGCAAAGGCAAAAATTATCAGGAGTAGGATATTTTTTTTCATAGAAATGGATTGTACCTCAAATCTAAAGCTCTTATGAAAAAAGGATGGTAATTAGGATTACAAAATCTTTCATTTCGAGGGAGGTCTACTGGGTCTTACCTCCACCTTGCTGGGTAGAGTCCTGGGATGCATCCTCAACAGATCCAGCGTGATCTGGGCAAGATCCTCAGGTTGGATCTTCCAGGCATCACCCTCTCCCGGGGTTCGGTTGTTGAAATAAGTGCTCACGGAGCCGGGCATTATGGTGGTGGCTTTGATTCCCTGTTGACGGACATCCAGCATGACCGCCTGGGTGAATCCAACCAACCCGAATTTACTGGCATTATAAGCAGCCCCACCGGCAAAGAAATTGGTTCCAGCCAGGCTGGCAATAGTAATCAGGTAGCCCTTTGAGGCCTTCAAAGCATCTAGGGATGCTTTGACACTAAAAAAGACACCGGTAAGGTTCGTATCTATCGTATTGTTCCATTGTTCGGCAGTGAGGTCCTGGATCGGAGCGAAGTGTCCCACCCCCGCGTTGGCGATAAGGACATCCAGCTTTCCAAAGCGCTCAATGCAGGCAGCCACGGCTTGCTGTTGCTCCTGGAAGTTTTTAACATCAGCCTGCAAACCCAGAGCAGTGCCCGCCTGGATAGCATTGAGTTTTTCTGCGGCCTGAGAGGCGCGGGACGCGCCGCGGCTTGTGAGGGCAACCTTCATGCCTGCTTGAACCATCGCCTCCGCAATGGCATAACCGATCCCCATACTTCCGCCCGTGATTAGGGCTACTTTTCCTTCAATATTTTGCATACATCATTTTTATAAACCTAAAGCCTCAACTCCCTGATCAAAGACTATGTCAACAGGAATACCTTTCTGCCCCAATAAGTCCAGATCTGCCTGCAATTCAGGTTTGATCAATCCATGAGTGGAAACCAAGCCAGCAACACCATCGTAATCTCCATCACCCTGAAGCTTCAGAATTAGTTCAGTTAGGGCTGCAGTTGCTTTCTCAAGTTTAGGTACTATGACCTCATAAGTTCCAGTCTCATCATTTTTTTCAAAGGCACCGGCCTCCTGAAAAAAATTGAACCTGATCATGTTTGCCTTGCCATGAGAAGAACTGGCACCAAAACGTACGGCCCGGAATATGCCTGCCATGAAGGTGACATAATAATCCATTAGGTCTCCTTCAAGGTCACCATTTTTGTGCAACTGTTGGATCATGTACAAGCCCAAAATGTCAGCCTTTCCCTCCTCCAAAGCAGAGGCGTGTTCCTTCAGGGCTTTTCGTACTGTTCCTTTTCCATTGATGGTATTTTTGATGCCCAGGCCATGAGCTACCTCATGGAACATAGTATTCGAAAAGAAGGCATCAAAAGTGATATGCTTTCTTTGTTCCGGATCCACCAGGACCTTTGAAATTGGTAAAAGGATCTTATCAAACTTTGCACGCATAGCATTTTTGAGCTGCAATCTTCTGGTTCCTTTTTTTAATTGGACTTCTTCATCATTGGGCAAGTTGATGGCAATAGTTTTGCTGCCTGCGTTGCAATCGCCCGCATAATACACTACGTCATAAGCATTTAGTTCTGTGTCTGACCCTGGCATCACATTTTTATACTCTGCTGGTACCGGCAAGCCTCTTTGAAGATCTGGCAGGAAGGCCGCATACTTTGCAAGTCGATTAGACCACTCCATGTCTTTTATTAGGACAAACCCTTCATATGCCGCCTTGTAACCATACAGTTGATCCTCATAGTTTTCTATAGGACCAATGACTACATCTATTTTGTTTTCTTTCATATCCAGCCAGGCCATGTCGCTCTCCTGATATTCATCAGTTAGTAAAGCCTGAGATCTTAGCTCCAGATATTTTTTGAGTCCAGGCTCTTCCGCTAGCTCCGCTGCTTTGCTTAATAATTCACTGGCTTTTTGAACTTCCGCCTGGTACGCCTGATGGTAGGGGACAGTTATCAGTTTTGCTTGATCATCCCTGCGAAGAAGAGTGTACAAACTTTCCTTGTCTTCCAAGTCAGCCGCTTCAAACTCTTCTTTGGTCATGTCAGCTGGGTAATAATTAGCACCAAGCGGTTTTGGGCTCACCTTGGGCAAGAAGGGTGCATTGTCTGCCAGCCGATCCCAGGGTCCGTAGTTGATACTCGCAAATGTTCTGGCATCTCCGTTCAATTCTTTTAACAGGCTTTCTTTGTCCCCATAGGCTTGCTTCCAAAAAAGATCATCCATGATCCTGGATGCTTCAATAAGGATTGGGATCATCTCCCTTTCCTTGTCGGTAAGCGCTCCAGTATCACTTTCCAATTTGAAGGTGGCATATTTCCCAACCGCAATTTTGTCATTGTTTGCATCTACCGAAGTATTAGGAGCTTCTGGGTTGCAAGCGAAAAGCAATAAAGGGATAAATAGTAATCCTAATTTTTTCATATTCAACGGTTCAATTTTTTAAATGAGGTTATTTAGGGCGTTTGCCATTTTTCGATCGTTGGTTAGCCTAGGGACCTTATTTTGCCCCCCCAATTTACCAAGGGATTTCATATAGCTCTGAAAGGTCCCGGAAGGTACGGAGCGAACCACTAAGGGTCGCAATACTTTTCCAGCGATGAGGTCCTTATAGTAAATATTCTGGTCGATCATCCTCTTGTCTAGGAAGGCCGAGAAGGCCTGCAGGTCGGTGGGAGCAGTCTCAAACTCGATGAACCATTCATGGAAGGGCAGGGAATCATCTCCCGGATTTACCTGAGGTGCTACTGAGAATTCTACTGTGGAAGTATTAAAATGCTTGTGAGTTTCATTTAGGGCTTCTTCTACCTCCTTTCCAATGACATGCTCTCCAAAGGCTGAGATAAAATGTTTAACACGGCCGGTTACCAGCAAACGGTAAGGGTCTTTTGAAATGAATTTGACAGTATCCCCAATATTGTAAGCCCACAGTCCAGCATTTGTATTTAATAGGATCGCATAGTTTACACCCAGTTCGATATCTCGGAGGCTTAAGCGGGTGGGATTATCATTGAAAATCTCTTCAACTGGAACAAACTCAAAAAAGATCCCAGAGCTGACATTAAGTAAAAGGCCTGGGTCCTGTGGGTCATCCTGAAATGCGATGAACCCCTCAGAGGCAGGATAGGTTTCAACACTTGGAATTCCTCTGCCTATTAATTCCTCAAGGCTTTGTCGGTAGGGCTCGTAATTTACCCCACCATAAACGAATACTGAAAAGTTGGGAAATAGGGATTCAATGTTCTTTTTACCACTCTTTTCCAAAAGACGTTCATAGTACATTTTTACCCAGGGCGGTATACCACTTATCAACCTCATATCTTGGTTGATCGTCTCCTCCACGATCTTGTCCAATTTGGTTTCCCAATCTTCAATGCAGTTTGTTCCGTAGCTGGGCAACTGGTTGGTCCTTAACCAGCCGGGCACTTCATGATTGACTATTCCGGAAAGGCGTCCGGTATTAACGGTTCCCGTTTTTGTAAGCTCAGGGCTTCCCGACAAAAAGATCATTTTGCCATCAAGCCATTTACCTTTCCCGGTCCGTGCGTAATAATTAAAAAGGGCATTCCGGGCTGTCCCGAAATGGTTGGGCATTGAATCCTTGGTAAGAGGAATATACTTGACACCGGAGGTGGTCCCGGAAGTTTTTGCGAAGTATAGTGGAAGCCCTTTCCAAAGGACATCCGGTTCTCCGGAAATGATTCTGTCCACATAAGGTCGGTGACCTTCGTAATCACGGATAGGGACCTGGTCCTTAAAATGTTTATAGGATTCTATGGACTTAAAATTATGGTCCTCTCCAAATCTGGTTTTCCTTCCTTGGTTTATTAATTGATCAAATACTTTGTCCTGAGCAGCGTGGGGTTCTGATGACCAGCGGTGGATCGATCTTGCAACCAGTTTGGCAAAAGGTTTAATAATAAATGAGCGAAATCCCATATTTCAGACTTGACGCCCAAAAATAGCAGTCTTAAGAATAGAACCTAGATAATGGCTTGGGATATTATCGATCAGAGACGTAGATCCTCTACAATAATATTAGGAAACTGGCTGGCATCAAACTCACAAAAGCTTGAAGGCATATCCAGGTTTGTATCAAATTTGTCAACGGAAAGTGTGAATCGGGAGCCATCTTTGGCAAAGGCCTTAAGCCGGATCATGTTCAGCCCCTTTTTATCCAGGGTGAGCCTCATCTTACTATATTCCGAATTGGGATCTGTGGGTTTGAATTCTATTTGCTGAACCGGGATTCCATTTTCTACAAATTCATTGGATAAAGCATAAATGTAATCCTCCTGCTCATAGATTCTGAAGAGGTCTTTTGGCGACATGATATCGGAATCTCCAGTGTCCTCGTAGGTGTTGATCTGAACTTCGTTTCGGTTTTTGAGATGAAGCCAAATGTCTGTTCCATCACAATAAATGGACTGGCTTTCCATGTCAAGCTTGTATTTATCCCTGGCCATCGTCAGGATTCCCTTTTGGATTTCCGGATCCTCTTCAGGAAACTCTATGCTTAGTGAGAAGTTGGCCTGGATATTTTTATACCCATCAAATTTTTCCTTCATAGCAGAAAGGATTCGGGTAGCTTCCGGATCCGAAACTTCTTGAGCAAAAAAACTCGCTGATATTAAGAATGATAATAATATGAAGCTAATTCTCATGAAAGGCGCTATAATTTATTCTTACTATTAAGACCAAAGGTAATCCCAAAAAGTTGCTTGAGTAAAGTAAAAGGCGGTTAAAAGCTTGTTAAAAAAGGGGATAAAAAAGAAAAAACCCGACAAATCCTAGATCTGCCGGGCTGGTTTTTCCTTGTAATAAAATCACAAGGTTTGCCTCCTATTTCCTAGTTCGGATATCTTCCAAATACCGTTCCAATTGGACCTCATCAAAGACAAGAACCTCTCTGGGTTTGCTTCCCTCGCTTGGACCTACTATGCCCAAAGCCTCCAATTGGTCCGTAATCCGGCCTGCTCTGTTATATCCGAGTTTTAATCTTCTTTGGATCATGGATGTGGATCCATGTTGATTTTGAACTACCAATCTTGCGGCAGCTTCAAACTTTTCGTCAAGGTCATTGACATTAACTGCCCCGGGTGCATCCTTCTCCTCCCCCGTATATTCTGGCAAATAATAAGGAGTAGGATACCCCCTTTGCTCAGAAATACTGTCGATCACAGCCTCCACCTCCGGAGTATCAACAAAAGCACACTGCAGTCGAACAGTATCACTTCCAAATGATAGGAGCATATCTCCCCGTCCGATCAACCTGTCTGCTCCGCCGGCATCAAGAATCGTCCTGGAATCCACTTTGGAGGAAACCTTATATGCAATCCTGGCTGGGAAGTTCGCTTTGATAACCCCTGTGATAATATTTACAGAAGGACGCTGTGTAGCAATGATCAGGTGTATCCCAACCGCTCTTGATAGCTGAGCCAATCTTCCAATGGGGTGTTCAATTTCCTTCCCTGCGGTCATGATCAGATCTGCAAACTCGTCGATCACAAGGACTATGAAAGGCATAAAGCGGTGCCCATTGTTGGGGTTAAGCTTCCTGGCAACGAACTTCTTATTGTATTCGGTAATGTTCCTGGCCTTCGCCTTTTTGAGCAAATTATAACGCTCATCCATTTCAATGAGCAGCGAGTTTAAGGTATGAACCACTTTGGTGGTATCAGTCACTATAGGCTCATCCAAGCCGGGAAGGTAGGCTAGGAAATGGTTTTCCAGTTTGGCATAAGGGAAAAGCTCCACCTTCTTCGGATCGATCATTACAAACTTGATCTGAGAAGGGTGCTTCTTATAAAGCAAGGACATGAGAATCACATTGATCCCGACTGATTTACCTTGTCCGGTTGCACCAGCAATCAGCAGGTGAGGCATCTTTGCCAGGTCAGCCACAAATACTTCGTTGCTGATTGTCTTTCCCAGAGCAATCGGAAGATCCATTTTACCCTGGGTAAATTTCTCTGCACTTAGAGTCTCACGCAGGCCAACGGTTTGCTTATTCTTGTTTGGTACCTCGATACCGATGGTCCCTTTTCCTGGTATTGGAGCAATGATCCTTATTCCCAGAGCCGCAAGAGAAAGAGCAATATCATCTTCCAGGTTTTTGATCTTGGAAATCCTTACTCCAGGTGCCGGAACGATCTCATAAAGTGTGACCGTAGGACCGATAGTTGCCTTTATCTTGGTGATCTCAATTTTGTAATTCAGCAAGGTCTCGATGATCTGGTCCTTATTCTGTTCCAGCTCTGCGCGGTCGATCTCCAATTTTGCATCAGAATAATCGCCAAGGAGATCGAGACCCGGGTTTTCAAAGTTTCTTAGTTCCAGTGTGGGATCATAAGGATCGTCCAGTGTTTTGTTTTCATCCTGGATGACCATGTTTGGTTGGAGTAGTTCTCCTACTGTTATCTCGACGCCATCTTCCCCCTGGACTGTGTTCGCGGTCGATTCCTGGGCGGCGTTTTCTTCGATTTCCAGCTTTGCCTCACCGATCTTCAAACTTGCTGGTCGTGATAGCTCTCCTTTATTTTTCAATTTGAAGGCTAGTTGTTCGCCTTTTGATTGAGTGTTTGCTTCAGCCTTATCAGGTTGTTGAGCCGACGAAGACTCCAGGCTTAGATCTATCCCGGGCCCGGTAGGTTCATCATTTTTGGCACCTCTGGGCCTTAATGTTTGCAGGGGTTTATTTTGAGGTACCGCTATTGCCACCTCTGCAGGTGGAGCAGTAGGCTTTCCACTGAAGATCTTTCCTGAGATGATATCATTCCAGATCCATTTTGCCTGCTGCAAAAGACTCAAGTTCTGCATCCGGTCAAAATTTGGGTTAAATACCCAGGTGACCATGGTCAATCCGACAAACAAAAACAGGGCAAAGGTTCCGACATTTCCGAGGAAGGCGACCAACCAGCTGCTAACACCCATTCCGAAAGCACCTCCCCAAGGGAATACCGCATTACGAAAAACGAAGGAAAATAAGATGGAAAAAGTTGCCATCACCAGGATGGATTTTCCTGCCAGTGGCCAAAAATTGACCAGCGGTTTCTTTTGGATTAATAAACCACCGGAGATCATAAACAGAACAACCAGGATAAATGAGGGTAATCCAAATCCCCAAAAGAAAAACAGATTGGAAACTGCAGCACCCAATCGGCCGAGCCAATTTTCTACCAGGATTTCACCATTAATAAGTTTGGCCCAGGAAAATGGATTGAATACATCCTGATCTACTTTCCATGTAAATAGGTGAGAACAGAATGCAATAAAAAGATAGCAACCCAATAGAAGGAGAAACCCCCCTAGAATTTTGGAATACCTTTCATCTTTCCAGTTGATGGAAATCCCCTGTTTCTTTTTTCTTCTTCGCTTTTTTTTGGCAACAGCCATGACCCTGCAATCTTGATCTTGCCCACCAAATTGAAATCAGTAAAGCTCCGAACCAGATGAGGACGGAAAGGACAAGTGTTTATAGTGTGAAATATGTTCAGCCCAAATTTAATTAATCTGAATGGAATTCAGGGTTTCTTAACAAGTTTTAAAGTTATTCCAAAGTCTCTCCGGAAGGCCGGATTTCCGATTTATCCTTGCAACTTTACAGGTAAATGCTTGTCATTACAAGTGAAATGGGGTCTAAAAGCTCCTAATAACCAAAATCTCTACCAACATGAAAACAATTAAACGAAGCCTTCTATTGCTATGCTTTTCCCTGGTTTTTGCCGGTTTACAAGCCAATAACGGGACACCTGCTGACCCTCCACATGATGATCATGGACATAAATATCGCAGTCAGGACAGGGGATTTGAGTTTTTTGTCTCCGAAGTATTTGACTACAATTTTTCCTTCAAAATAGGAGGCGGTTCCTTTTACTCAATTGCAAATATAAGCTCGAACAGGGTCTGGCCCTGGCGCTACAATCGATCATCCCCCCAATGGGCGTTAGGCCTGGGAGTCGGATCAAAAGGACGTCTTTTGGGTATTCCTGTTAGGACTGAAGTCTCGGTTAATCATATTAATGAAGAAGAATTTATTGACCTCCAGATCAATGCTTACAGTCAGGCCAGATTTATGGTGGATATTCCAATTGGCTGTGGTGGCATTTCACTGGGACCAACCTACAATTTGCATGTATCTGAAATTGAAGATCCCGACACAGGTGTTCTAACTGGAAGCGGCTTTTTGCCTGACTGGCAAAATTCCGAGTCCAATGATGACCTGGGTATTTTCCATTGGGCCGGGTTTACAATTGGAGTTGTTTTTTAGATATCACCAGTCTATAGTAAAATGCCCTGTCAATCTAAATTGACAGGGCATCTTACTTTTGTATACGTCTTAAAAATTCGTTGGCCCGGAATTCCCCGAAAAGATCAAGGACCAAAATAATTGCTGCCTGTGCAACAAGGCCAATTCCGGTTCCTATCATGAAGGTGTTTTTTGAGAAAAATGCTCCTATCAACATCAGGAAGAAACCTAACAAGAATATTGAAAGCAAAAGAGTCCTGAATTTCTTAAACCTTTCAACCACTCCCGTCATCACCTTAACCTGCTCGCTGATCAACTTTTCGTCGATGGCACTTCTTATGATCCTTTGGCTCCTTGCCCGTTGGATCCAGGCGGAAATAAACTGGATGACAGTGAAAAGGACAATCGGATAGGCTGCGGCCTGTAGGATCTTTCCACCCATTAGAAAAAAGAGGACACCAATAATCAGTAGAGATGTGCTCCATAAGAGTATCCTGTGAGCCTCTTTTAACTCTTCCCGATAATATGAATGGATCAATTTTTCCTTGTCATTCATTCTTTATCCACGGAGGTTTTTGCTTTTTGAAATTATAAAATACTTTCATTTTTCGCCCTTTTCCCTGTCACAAAAGTGGGCCTCTGGTACAATAGTAGGGAATAGTCGGTGACCTTTTTGAAATAATCTAGGTGCCTTGGAATCTGCGCCCATGAAACAAGTAATAATATGGCTTGTACTCTTCCTCCTGTCTGGACCCCTCCTGGCAAACCAGGGTCTTATTGATAGTCTCGAACTGCTGCTAGTATCCGAAGAAAATCCCCAGATCCAACTTCAACTTCGAAACAAGATAGCCTTCAATTATTATCGTAATAATCCGGATAAAACAGTCCGGATGTCCCTCGAAAACATAAAAATGGCCGAGGAGATCGGCGATGAGGAAGGAAGATTGTCCGCAATGAACAATCTTGCTGTTGGCCAGGTCTTCCAAAATAAGTCACAAAAAGCGCTTGAAACCTTTAAGCTTTTAGAAGAGGATGGGCGGAAGTCAGGCTTTATGACCATTGTCCATCGCGCTTGCAACAACCAGGGATCCATCTTTCGGGACCTTGGCCAGACTGAATCGGCAATCGAAGCCTATCAGGAAGCTTTTACCATTGCCAAAATGCAAAAGGATGATGAGGCATATTGCCTTTACCTGAATAATCTGGTTAGCCTTCTGATCGATCAAGGGGAGTTTGAAAAGGCCCAACGATATTATGATAATGCGATGCCAGTGGCTTCAAATCTTGAAAACAAAAGTGTCCTGGCTATCATCACGCATGGGCTAGGAAACTTGTATGAAAAAACCGACCGTTACGCTCTCGCTAGCGAACAGTTCAAGGATGCCTTACGCATTTCTCGGGCAACAGGAGATACTCAATCGGAGATCCAAGCTTTAAGTTCCCTAGCCCGAATTGAACAGAATAAGGGGAATTCTAAAAAGACCCTTCAATACAACCTGGAAGCTTATGAATTGGCAAAGGACTACGGGGCAGCAAGAGTATTGACGGAAACCTACCTGGCACTAGCCAAGAACTATTTTGATCGAAAGGACCTTAACAAAACTGTCGAAATGTCGGTGCTCGGATTGGAGGAAGCACATAAGGCAATGAACCTAGCGATCCAGGCTGAATTTTACAAGCTACTTTCCAAAGCCAAAGAGGGCCAAAGTGAATTCCCACTGGCATTACATTATCACAAACTGTTTAAAGCAAAAGAAGATAGTCTTGCAGTAGCCTCCCAAAAGCAAAAGATCAAAGAACTAACACTCAAATACGATCTGAAAGAAAAAGACGAGGAAAATTTTCGACTGAGGCAGAATCAGGAACGACAGACCCTGGAGTTGAAACAACGAACCATCATCGTCTTTTTGGTGGGTCTCGGCTTGTTTTTGGTTTCTCTGATTGCATTACTCCTTTATCGAAATAATCGCCGACGCGTATTGTATAATCAAGAACTAAAAGAGGAAGTCAAGCTGGCTATTAAAGATCTTGAAACCTCTAACCATCAGCTTAAAATGAGTAACCGGGAGTTGGAACGGTTTACACATATTGCAAGTCATGACTTAAAGGAACCCTTAAGGAATATCACCAGTTTTGTTCGCCTTATCGAAAGAAGGTTAGTCGGAAAAAATGAAGGCTTGCGTGAGTATTTGCAGTTCGTTCAGAACAATG
Organism: Saprospiraceae bacterium; assembly: GCA_013002475.1. Lineage (GTDB taxonomy): Bacteria > Bacteroidota > Bacteroidia > Chitinophagales > Saprospiraceae > JABDJM01. Next base: position 10,962 of record JABDJM010000089.1, read on the forward strand.
CTAAACAGATGCACATCCTGATTGAGGATGTTCTCGAGTTCTCCAAGCTTAGCAAGTTTAATCCGGTCTTCGAGCAAATTGAGGTGGGGAATGTGATCAAGCAAGTCAGTATGGCAATGGAAACTTTCCTGAAAGAAAGAAATGCCAGTTTGCTATTCGATGAAATGCCCGACATCTACAGTTCTGAAAGCCAATTGTACATCCTATTCAAAAACATTATTGAGAATGGGATCATCTTTAATGATAGTCCTCATCCAAGGGTCCTTGTTACCTATAAACTCAAGGACGGGTACCATGTTTTCTCCTTTAAGGATAATGGGATCGGTATAGAAGAAAAATACCAAAAGAAGATCTTTGGAATGTTTGACCGACTTCACGGCAGAGTGAAGCATAAAGGATCAGGCTTAGGTCTGAGCATCTGTAAAAAAATTGTCCAGCGCCTACAGGGACAGATCTCTGTGGAGAGCAAAAAGGACAAGGGTTCTACTTTTATCATCAAGCTTCCTCAGGAATTAGATCTTGACAATAAGAGCAACGTCACTATTCAGTTTAATCCGAAATCTTTGGAAAAAGAACCTGTTACTGAGCAGGTAAATTGATCAAGGTATTTACAGCCTGAGTTATCTCCATAACTTCAATTTTATTCATACAATCAAAATGCCCTTTTGGACAGCTTGTCTTGCCAAGCTTTGAACACGGTCGGCAATTAAGGCCGGGCACTTCTACATTCACAAATTTTTCCGGGTGTCCTGGGTAGTATGGAAACATTCCAAAATCCGGAATGGTATTTCCCCAGACGACCACTACCGGCTTTTTAAGAGCCACAGCCATATGCATCATCCCTGTGTCAGGTGTGATGATAACTTGGCAAGCTTGAATAACTCTCGCTGATTGAAGCAGGGAAGTCTTTCCGGCACAATTGATCACTTTGTCTGGGTATGATTCCTCAAGGACTTCACCCAGGCTGATCTCTTGTTGCCCACCTAATAAGGCGATTTTGCCGGGAAGGGAAGTAATGATCTTTCTGATCAGGGATTCAGGCATCTGTTTGGTTGGATGCGCAGCTCCCAGAGCAAGAGCAAAATATTTATCAGGCAACTCAATGATCTCCGGTAAGGTTGAGAACTCTTCTTCAAAGAAAAATTCCAGACCTTCCTTGTCAGGTTGAACTCCCAGACCACTTAATCCCTGAAAATATCGGTCAACCAGATGCTGCCCGCTCAACCGGTTTATGTTGAGGTTAACCATCAACCATTTTTCCAGGTTAAGTTTATCAAAGGAAAAATGGGGTGCTTTTAAGGCCCTAATGACCATCCTGCTTCGGTAGTTTTTATGCAGATCCACCACATAATCAAAATTAAACCCTTGTAGTTCTCCAATTATGGCCGACAGGGAATCTGTTAAAAAGTGTACCTGTTGAATGTGAGGATTAAATTTTACCAGCTGGTGAAATTTAGCTTTCGTTAGAAAATGTACCTCTGCACCCAATTGCTTGTTGAGTGCTCTCACAACAGGACTTGTTAGCAAGATGTCTCCAATGGAACTAAAACGAATGACCAGTATCCTCGGCATAATGTTCTCGTAAAGGTTCAAATTTGTGCAAATTTACTGACACCCTTGGTCCGCAGCCTGTATCTTTATGGCTTTCCCACAGTCTAAATAACACAATCACTCTCCATGACATTTAGAAGTTGGATTCTCATCCTTGTACTTTTCTCAATTTCCTGCACAGGAACCAAGGTATTACCATCCGAATACACAAAGCCCAGGATCGCCTTCGGCTCATCCGGAGGAATAGCAAACCTTACTACCGAATACCATTTATTGGATAATGGGGCACTATTCGTCAAGAAAGATGATGCCTTCGAAAGCCTTCGAAAAGTGGATCTCCAAAGAACAAGTCAGATCTTTAGCAACATTGACTTCCTTGGTTTGAAGTCAGCGGCCCTGAAGGACCCTGGAAATATGACTCAGTATCTGCGCATCATCTCAGATGAAAGTACCCACGAAATTGCCTGGGGAGGGAACCAAAAGGAGGTCTCCAAAGAGATCACCATATTTTATCAAACTCTCATGGACTTAGTCAATCAGTAAACAACTAGAATGAAAAAACACATCATACTAATAGCTCTTTGTGCACCTATCTTTTTACAGGCACAATTTTTAAAACCCTTACCTGAGTTTTCCGAAACACCCCTTGGAGAAGTTTCATTGAATGTAGGGGATCAGACACCTCAACCTGCAACAATTCCCTCATTGAATTCCCGGACTTTCCAAAGCCAGGGATTTAATAAGACACGCATCGATTCTGAAGACCGTGTGGTTATTCGATTGAGTTCAGCGAATATACCTGGGAGAACAGTTGCGGAAAAGGAACTTGCTTTGACCCAAAGGATACTTCAGGCCAAAGATCTGGATGGAGATGCATATCAACTCAATATCCGCCAATCTGGAATATCTGAGAGTGGAAAGCATGAATCATTTCAACTTCAATATAACGGGGTACCTGTCTTTGGATCGGAAGTAACAATTCATAAGAAAGAAAAAGGTGAAGTTTTGATTTTGGGTCGATTAAAGAAGGTGACGCCTGCAATTTCCACTAAGCCTTCTATGAACTTGGAGCTAGCTGTAGAAACCGCCAGGGCTCAGCTAAAGGATCTTCTGGGTTGGGCAGATTTGACCGATCAGCAAAAGAAATTCTTACCCGGGCAAAAGCAGGAAGGCGGCCATTTGGTTGTGCTTAATATGGATGGTGTGGACCATCTGTGTTGGGCTTTGACCGTACACCCCAATTTGAGACATCGATGGGAAATTTTCGTGGATGCACATTCAGGAGAAATTATTAGATACTTCCCTTCACATTGTCAGCTGTTTCATGGAAAAAATGAAGGTGAAAAAGCCTGCTCACATTCGGCTGCGCAGAAGGAAAGTTCCGAGGCGGATGATAACCAGTTCCTTCCAGGTCCACTGACAGCTAATGCACTGGATCTTTTTAATGTCAACAGAACTATCAATGTATGGGAAGAAGGAGGTTTGTTTTATATGATTGATGCCTCCCGGGAAATGTTTAATCCTTCGTTTTCTAATTTCCCGGATGAGCCCCAGGGTGTGGTTTGGACTTTAGATGCTCAAAATGGCAGCCCTCAGAGTTCTAACTTCAATGTAAGCCATGTTGGTAGCAATAATAACACCTGGGCTGATAAAGTTTCTGTTTCTGCTCATTATAATGGAGGCGTGGCCTATGAGTATTTCAGGACAGTGCACAATCGGAATTCAATTAATGGGCAGGGAGGAAATGTGATTTCCATTGTCAACATCACCAACCCGGACGGTTCTGATATGGACAACGCTTTTTGGAACGGGACGGCCATGTTTTATGGTAACGGAGCTCAGGCTTTTAATGCACCATTGGCAAAAGGTCTGGATGTAGCCGGACATGAGATCGCCCACGGTGTTATACAAGGAGAGGCAAATCTGGTATATCAGGTACAATCAGGAGCGCTGAATGAATCTTTTGCAGATGTCTTTGGCGCCATGATAGACAGAGATGACTGGCAAATTGGAGAAGATATTTCCAATCCCTCTGTTTTTCCTTCAGGTACAATGCGAGACATGCAGGATCCGCATAACGGGGGAACTTCCAGCAACTTTTACTGGCAACCTAAGCATATGGACGAATATGTAAATCTCCCCAATACGCAGCAAGGTGATTGGGGTGGTGTACATATTAATAGTGGTATTCCTAACCATGCTTTTTACCTTTTTGCAACCGATGTAGGAAAAGCTACTGCTGAGCAGGTCTATTATGATGTATTGGCAAACTACCTGGTATCACACTCCGAATTTATAGACATGAGGATTGCGGTGGTGGATGCTGCTGAATCTATGTTCGGGCCTACCGTTAAGACCGCTGCAGAAAACGCTTTTAGTGCGGTAGGTATTGGGGCTGGCGCCGGAAACGATTTCCAGATGGATAATGAAACCAATCCGGGTGATGATATCGTGCTCTGGGCAGATGGAACTGATCTTGGCTTTTATTTCACTGATATGAGTGTTGTGACTATTAGTGGGACCAACCAATCCAGTCGTCCGAGCATATCTGATGATGGTACCGTCATCGTGTTTATTGATGATCAAAACCGGATAAAAGTAATCGAAGTTGATTACGGAACAGGCGATACCGATGAGTATTTTCTAGAAAATGACCCGCAGACCATTTGGCGAAATATTTCTGTTTCAAAAGATGCTACCAAATTGGCATTACTAACAACAGAGGAAGACAATAAGATCCTGGTATATGATTTCGATTCTGGCAATCTACAGGAATTTACTTTGGAAAATCCCACCACCTCTAATCCCAACACAGGAGGAGGTTCAACAACCGGAGATGTGAAATTTGCGGATGTTTTGGAATGGGACATTACTGGCGAGAACCTCTTGTATGATGCTTTTAATGAGTTGACAACTGTCTTTTCTGAAGACATATCATATTGGGATATTGGCGTTATCCAGGTTTGGGATAAAGAAGCAAATACCTTTGTCCAGGATGGAGCCATCACAAAGTTGTTTACTGGCTTGCAGGAAAATGAATCACTAGGCAACCCGACCTGGTCCAAGGATTCACCCTATATCATAGCCTTCGATTACAGAACGACAGATTTTTTCAATAATCCAACCTATACCATTCTGGGAGCCAATTTGGAAACTGGGGAAATAGGAACGATCTGGGAAAACAGCGTCTGGGGTTATCCAAGCTACAGCCCGGATGATACAGAACTATTGTTCTCTTCAACCAATACCAATAGTGAGCCTTTGTTGGGAACGATCCCCTTGGCAACGGATAAGATCAATGCCAACGGTTCGCCTGTCGGGATCCTTTTGGGTCCAGCTTGGGGTCTTTGGTATGCCAACGGGGATAGGCCTTTAGTTGGAACACATGAAACAGAAATGAAGAAGGATTGGAAAATCGTTCCAAACCCCACTCAGGGCTCCTTTCAGATTTATGTAAATCAAAAGGAAGCCGGAATCTATAATTACCAACTTAGGGATGTATTTGGCCGTTTGGTTCAATCTGGAGAATTGGATAATTCGTATGGCGATCAAACCCTGGACGGGCTGCCTTCAGGAAGCTATTTTATCAGCATTTTCCAAAAAGATGAGAATCTAGGTACCCAGATGCTTGTGAAGCAATGATTTGGCACCTTTTTGGGGGTAAATAGGAAGCTGGATGACGATTTTATTGTTTCAATAAAACCCAACCGCCTTTCTGGTCGTTTTCTTTTAAATTGTTATTGAAAACCTCCTCATGCTTTATAGAAATTGCTTCCTTATTTTTTCTCTGCTTTCGATGTCCCTGACAGGAATAGCGCAAGAACCTTGTGCTACTCATTCCTATACGCAAAAATGGCTATCTGAAGATCCTACCAGAGTAATGGAAATCGAATCTCTTGAAAAGCAGATTCAGAAACTATCCAGGGAAGGAGCAAATAATCGCTTTGCAACCATAATCCCGGTCGTGGTTCATGTGATCCATAAAGGAGAAAATATTGGTGTTGGAACAAACGTTTCTGACGCGCGGATCGATTCTCAGATTGAGATCCTGAATGAAGACTTCCAACGAATGAATGGTGATGCCGGTGAAACGCCTTCGGCTTTCGCCCCGCTAGCTGCCAATGTAGGTGTCCAGTTTTGCCTGGCAAATATTGATGCATCCGGCCATCCGACTGATGGGATCACAAGACACTTCTACAGCGCAATACCCAATGCAGATTTTATTGAGTCTTCCATAAAACCCAATACAACCTGGAATCCTGATAAGTACCTGAACATTTGGGTGCTGGATCATCCCACCGGCAATGTATTAGGTTATGCATACCTGCCTACAACGACTATGGTTGGGAGCAACCGCGACGGAGTAGTGATCGATTACTTGCGCTTCGGATACATAGGTCCAACCAATAGAGGACGAACCTGTACGCATGAAGTTGGGCACTACCTTGGCCTAAACCATACCTGGGGCTCTAATAATAGTTCAGGGCCAATTGGCTGCAACTCGGACGACGGCATTGATGATACACCTAATTCTGATGCACCCTATTACAACTGCCCAAATTCAGGCTGGAGTTGTGGGACGGATGATATGCATATGAATTTCATGGATTATACAGATGACCACTGTATGAATCTATTTACAACTGGCCAGGCAAATGTCATGCAGGGGATTCTGAATGGGATCAGGTCAGAGTTGATAACAGGAAATCTAACTGGATGTTCCGGGGATTGCAAGTTGTTGGAAGAAGAACAGGTTGATCATGGATTTGAACCCTCTCAAAATAATGCTGAGTGGACTATTATAAATGCTAACAACGATGACCGTACCTGGAGCTTGCTCGCCCAGTCCGATGATGATTGGGGACCCAATCAGGGAAGCGGGATGGCAGTGTATTTTTGGAGTGCCAGTTCAACAGCAAATGATTATTTATATACCCCTTGTCTTGATCTGATAGAGGGGCATGAATACACTTTCAGCTTTTCATATGCTTGCTCAGAGGATGACTTCAATCTTTATCCTGAGAAATTCAAAGTTGGGTTTTCCCGAACAGTTTCTTCGGTAGATTTTATCGTTCCAGACAACTCTTGGGTTTTTGACCCGGTAACAAATGCTTACCCATCCTATGAAGATGTTTCCCTAAGTTTTGTAGCTGACGAAACCAAGACGACAAGTATCGGCTTTCACATATTCAGCGATGCTGATCAATACGCCTTATTGATTGACGATATCCGCATTGAGGACTCAGGCCTTGTTGGTACGAATGAGTTGCAGAAAGGGGCCTTAAAAGTTTTCCCCAACCCTGCGAATGGTTATACTACTTTGAGCTTCGAAGCCCCACTATCCGAAGATGGACAGTTGGAGATTTATAGCATGGAGGGCAAAGAAATTCACGTAGAAAGATTGTTGAAAGGTGCTCGCGACTCTCATTTATCCCTAAAGGGGTTAAAACCAGGGATTTATATGTTAAAATGCTCCTTCAAATTGCACCAATGGGTGGAAAGACTCGTTATAATTGGTGATAATTAATAAAAGTTAACAAAATGATAAGAGCTGAGTCCTGATTGAAATTTTTGTGGGCTCTCTTTATATTGCTTTGAATTTCTAAATCAAAAAAAGAATCCATATGAAAAAGGTATTGTTAATGTTTGCCTGTTTAGGCGTATTCGCTTTTGGCGCTCAGGCTCAAAAAGCATCTTGCACAAAGTCTAAGGCTAGCTGCGTTAAGTCGGCAAAAGTAACCGGAACGGCTTCTATTGATGATGCTGTTGTAGCAAAAGCTGCTTCTTTGGACGAGACAGTTGAAAGAAGAGTTTGCGAAAAATCAGGCTCTGTGAGCTACTTCCAAAACTCTACTTGCCCAGTTTCTGGAAAAGTAACTGCAAAGGAGGTTTCTTATAATACAGCTACTGGAAAATTTGTGAATGTTTCACCAGAAGCAATGAGTAAATCAGAAAAGAAAGCTTGTTCAGCTAAGGGAGCTGCCAAAAAAGTCTCTGGTAAGTCAGCAAAAGCTTGCTGTTCCGGAGCGGAGGCGAAAGCTTGCTGTGCAAAAGGAGCTAAAGCTTCTAAAGCCTCTTGTAGTAAATCTGCGAAAAAAGCAGCTAATACAAGAAAGGTGAAAGTAAGCTCAATGGAACAATAATTACCTTTTTCTAAAAGCATATAAAAAACCTCTGCTGGTATCCGGCAGGGGTTTTTTTATTACAGAGAAATTTCAGAATAAGGGACGCCTTTTTCGATCATTTTTAATACGTGCTGCACGGTGGGAGACATAGGAGTTGGGAGGGAATCTAGATGATGCCAGCTAACAGATTTAAATTTGTCTGGCTCCATATTCTTTGGTACCCCTCGGTACTTTTCGCACTCAAAGTATAACACAATACGGCCGCCGATCTTCCGTTTTTTGTACAAGGTATGGACCAGGTGCAACTGACCTTTTTTGATCACGATACCCGCTTCCTCCAATACCTCTCGGACCAACGATTCCTTTACCATTTCATGGTTTTCAACCCTGCCTCCGATGAGGGTGTAGTTCCCTCCATTCAACTTCGTTTGTTTCAATAAAAGAATTCTGCCTTCGTTAATTAAAAGGACCCTTGCCTTAAGAGATATGGCATGTGAAGAGGAAGTAGTTCCTGTATTTATTGATGTTGCGATCTTTTTACCAGGCATGAGCGATTTTGCACTATGGTGGTACTGCAATATTCAAAAAACTGATGAAATTATCTATGAAGTTGCTAATTTGCCCATCCGGATAGGAAAGATTTTGAGATTTTTTCTCGATTTCTTAAATTTCTACTAGCAATCAAGCATTTATGCTCAGATATAACAGCGTACTGGAGGCCATAGGGAATACCCCAATCATTCGTTTGAATAAATTTTCGAAATGGTTGAAGGGTACAATTTATGGTAAGATGGAGTCCTTTAATCCTGGGCAATCAGCTAAGGACAGGATTGCTCTTTATATGATCGAAAATGCCGAGAAATCAGGTCAGCTAAAACCTGGCGGGACAGTGATTGAAACCACTTCTGGAAACACAGGATTCAGTCTTGCCATGATCTGTGTCATTAAAGGATACAGATGTATCCTTTGTGTTCCTGCAAAGATCTCTGAAGAGAAACTGAACGCCTTAAGAGCAATCGGAGCCGAAGTAAATGTTTGTCCTACAAATGTGCCTGCCGATGATCCAAGATCGTATTATTCGCAAGCAAAATCGCTTCATGAAGAAATTCCAAATTCCTACTACGTAAATCAATATTACAATACGGCCAACATCATGGCCCACTACGAAATGACCGGACCGGAGATCTGGGAGCAAACAGAAGGAAAGATCACCCACTATGTGGCTCCGTGCGGGACCGGGGGTACTCTCTCAGGAACTGCCAGGTATCTAAAAGAGCAAAACCCAAATATTCAGGTCATTGGGGTGGATGCTTACGGGTCAGTATTAAAAAAATTCCACGAGACCGGAGAGTTTGATAAAAATGAGATCTATCCCTACAAGTTGGAGGCAGTAGGAAAAAACATCATTCCTGATAATGTTGACTTTACTGTTATTGACCAGTTTGTAAAGGCCGAGGATAAGGCCTCAGCCTTTCGTGCACGGCAACTCGCAAAAAGGGAAGGCCTATTCGTAGGGTATTCCTCCGGGGCAGCTATGCAGGGATTATTCAAAGTCCGCGATCAACTGACCGACGATTCAATAGTGGTTATCCTTTTTCCAGACCATGGAAGTAAATACCTCGGCAAGATCTATAACAATGAGTGGATGGAAGATGCCGGATTTTTATACGGGTATGACAATTACAAATACATGTTAAAATTCCGTAAATTTCTTAGAAGCATCTAACCTGAAGAGCAAGAATTTCCTCATTTTTGCAGTTAGATTTGACCACCCCAATATCAAATTTACATGGTTATGCAGGATGTCAATTTAGAGGTCACCAATAAAGCTCATGCACCTCTTACTGAGTTGGATCTTAAGCCTATTGAAAAAAGGACAGGATTGACTAAAGAGGAGTTTCAGGAGGAATATTTCAAAAAAGATAAGCCAGTCATTTTTACTGATTTTACCAAAGACTGGCCCGCCACCGAAAAGTGGACATTCGATTATTTCCGAAAAAATCATGGACATCTCATGGTGCCGGTTTTTGATAATGATTTTCGGAAAGCAGGGAATAAATATTTGGCTCCCGCGAAAGAAATGAAGTTTGGGGATTACCTGACTTTGATCGAGAATGAACCCACCGAACTAAGAATGTTTCTATTCAACATTTTTAAGCATGTTCCGGAGCTTGTCAATGACATCCGAACGCCCGACGTTCACGATGGGTTTTTGATGAAATTTCCGATGATGTTTTTCGGAGGCCAAGGTTCCAAGGTTGATCTTCATTATGATCTGGATTGTGCTACAGTTTTCCTCTCTCAATTTTTGACCCGAAAGAAAGTGGTCCTTTTCGAAAATGATGAGAGACCCAAGTTATATCATCATCCTTTTACAGTTCAATCTCATGTGGAACTGGACAGAGTGGATTTTAATAAACATCCGGCCTTCAAAAAGGCAAAAGGGTATGAAGGTGTTATCGACCACGGAGAAACCCTCTTTATGCCAAGTCTTTGGTGGCATTACATTTATTATCTAGATGGTGGTTTTAGCCTTAGCCTTAGGTCCCATACACCCTTTTCAAAAATGAGAGGTGGTTGGAATATCTCCAGGCATTTCGTCATTGATCAGGGGATGAATAAGGTTCTGGGTTCCAGGTGGACCCGGATTAAGGATAATTTAGCTGCCCGGTCGGCCAAACGAGCCATAGAAGCCTGATTAGGCCCTCCTCTCTATTTTCATACTCATACCCCCGCAGGATAAGGGCTGTGCCCGTTTTTGCTTAAATTTGCCATCCTTAAATAAAAGAAGAAATTAGGCTATGGATATTTTCGAAAAATTTAGAAAAGACAGAGGGCCACTGGGCAAATACCAGGAGCGGGCAGAAGGATATTATATTTTTCCTGAACTGACTGGGGAACTGGGTAGCAGAATGATGTTTAACGGAAAAGAGGTTATTTGCTGGTCAGTTAATAATTACCTGGGATTAGGGAATCATCCTGAAGTCCGTGAAGTTGATGCACAGGCCACAAAAGATTGGGGGTTGGCTTATCCAATGGGATCAAGGATGATGTCCGGAGAAACAGCCCATCATAAGGAACTTGAGGTAGAGTTGGCTGACTTTGTTAAAAAGGATGCCGCTGTTTTAGTCAACTTTGGATATCAGGGGATCATGTCTGCCATCGATTCTTTGCTGGGTCGACATGATGTTGTTGTTTATGATGCGGAGTGTCATGCTTGTATAGTTGATGGAGTTCGTATGCATGCCGGAAAGCGATTTGCTTTTCAGCATAACGACATGGAGAGTCTAGAAAAGCATTTGATCTCAGCTACCAAACTTTGCGAAAAGTCCGGGGGTGGGATCATGGTGATCACGGAAGGAGTATATGGAATGCGTGGTGACCAGGGCAAGTTGCGTGAGATCGCAGCCCTTAGACCAAAATATAATTTCAGACTAGTTGTCGATGATGCCCACGGTTTTGGAACACTCGGTGAGACAGGATATGGTGCTGGCGAAGTTCAAAATTGCCAGGATGAGATTGATGTATACTTCGCCACCTTTGCGAAATCTATGGCTTCATTCGGAGCCTTTTTAGCTGGTGATAAGGATATGATCGATTTTCTTCGCTACAATATGCGGTCTCAGATCTTTGCAAAATCTCTGTGTATGCCCGTTGTTGTTGGTGCAAAGAAACGCCTCGAGATGTTGAGGACAAGACCAGAGTTTAAGAACAAACTTTGGGAGAATGTAAATGCCCTTCAAAAGGGATTACGTGAAAAAGGCCTTGACATTGGAGTAACCAACTCCTGTGTGACACCCGTGATGATGGAGGGATCTGTTGAAGAGGCAACCAAAATGGTTTATGACCTTCGTGAAAACTATCGGATATTCTGTTCCATAGTAGTTTATCCTGTAATTCCTAAAGGAATGATCTTGCTTAGGTTAATTCCTACAGCAAGCCACACGATGGAAGATATTGAAGAAACATTAACCGCCTTTACTGCGGTGGCAGAAAAGCTAAAGGACGGCTATTATAAAACTGCTGCCTCCGCCTGGATTAACTAAAACCCAAAAAGGGCTCACCTTCGGGTGGCCCTTTTTTGATTGTTTTCGGTTGACCAGATTCCAATCAACAATCTTTCCAATCAACAATCAACTATCTCCCGATGTCTGAGCCAATTATTAGCGGAATTCAACAAATAGGTGTGGGCAATCCGGATG
>JABDJM010000094.1 GCA_013002475.1 Saprospiraceae bacterium
GAACTGAGTGATCCCTGCAATCCTTTTTTGAAGATGGCTAGCAGGGCCGTCCAGGAATACAGGGAAGGTTTCTTCCTGCTCTAGATTTTCAACAGTGGCGCCACTTGGATCGTAACCACCGTTTTCTTCCTGTTGATGGCGGTTGGAAGTGTAAAACAAAAAGGCCTGATATCGACCATTTGGGTGATGGTACCACAAACCAGTATTAAGTCCAATATGGCTGACCGCCTGATTTGGAAAAACTCCAGCATGTTTTATCCGGATATGATGCATTGAAAAGCTTAGCGACTTTCCAAACTTCTGAGCAAACCGGACATTCAGAAAATGATCTTCTTGGGTTCTCCCCTGATGAAATTCAGCTTCAGAAAAACTACTTTTCATTCTGTAAAAGGGAAGGGTTTCCGGATGAAGCTTATAATTATCAAACAAACTGAATCCTTCCCAAAAGCCATCCCTGAGGTCATTCTCATAGACCAGGGGACTCATTGCTGAGCCTAGATTTCCGAGGTTTGCATGGGCAAAGGGACCCTTGAATGCCGGATCTGGCTGAAAGAAATCATGTTCTAAAGTTGAATCAGTTTTTTCCTCTATCAGAAATGGATTTCCCAAGTAAAAAGAACTTGCCTGGAAAGTATCCACTTTTTCTGGAAGCCGGTTTAGAAGGCTTTCCGAAGAGCCCTGAAATTCCGGGCCTTGGGATTCCGGCGGCCGACCCTGCGCCCACAAGGAAACAGAACTCAGAAAAAAACCAAGAAATAAGAGGATCCTAGGCATCAGGATATTAACGGTTTTCAGAATTGCTTTGTCTACTCATGACGATAATACATTAGAATTGCCCCAAATAGAGTGATGAGTGCGATCAAAACGGTAGCCATTTTTATGGAGTACCTGATATGACTCGTAAATAACCGAATATCTGCCGCTTGTGCCGGGTATTTAGGAATAATCTCCTGCTCCATCACACCAGGATTCATGATATGCTTGGCACTAAATTCAACCCTGGCCTGTACTAGTTTCTTATATACCTTGAGCACTTTAATCCGAAAATAAAGGTTTAAAAAAAGCATGGCGGCAAACAATCCCAGCACTAGCGTCACCAACAACAAATACATATCTTACGAATCTTAATCCCTCAAAATTAGAATTTTAGCATCATGAACTACCTCTATATCCTTGGGATTTTGATCATAATTGCTTTTTCGTGTACTCCAGCTGCCAAAAAACCTCCCAGTGCCCTTGCTGAGCCCTCCACACAGGAGGTTGATGGACAACCATTAGGCATGAAATCTCCAGAGCAGGCTGCAGCCGAACTGGAAGAACTGGCCTACCGAAAGTCGATGGATTTTCTGCTGCTTTTCGATGATGGAATAGACAGGATCTATATGGAGAAAAACAGGATTAGTCATTTTGTCAGACGAGAGGACGGATCGATGAAGCAAATCCACAAAACTCTTTTAGCAGACTTTGATAAGATCGAAGCACTTAAAAAAACCACCAGAGATCTGGGCATTTTGGAGTTGGAAAATGAGGAGGTAGACAGCCGGGCAAAACAGCTTTCGATCAAATTAGATGGAACAAGAAGGACCTTTTCCTTGGAAAAATCCGACCATAAAAAATTGCCTAAGCCAATACAGGCCTTCATTGTTAACTTGAAGGAACTTTCACAATCTCCTCAGTAACAAAAAAGTATCACATTAGATATTTTTGTAATGTTATTATTTTCGCTACCTTTCCCCTTTCTATCTGTTCCCAATCTCCGACCAAATTCCGAATTACTTCTTAGACTGTAATGGTCCATTTGGTTCTCATGAAAAATGAGTCTAATTAACCCTATTCCTAAGGAAAGGGATTTTAGGCTTTACCGAAAATCTTTTAAAGCATGACACGCAGGAACACTATTGCTGCGATCCTTTTATTGGGATTGCTAGCTCCACAATTAGGTATGGCCGATTGTCAGATCGGTTGCCTTTCCTATCTCCAAATTAGTCCCGGCCCAGATTGTATTGCAGAAATCACCCCAGACATGCTATTGTCTGGAAACAATGACTGCGCCGGACCATACGAGGTTGTAGTAATGACTGAGGATATGATTCCTATTGAGACTAGTCCTCATGTTACCTCTGCACACGCGGGGATGACCTTGATGGCAAGTGTAATTGATACTGATTCAGGGAATCAATGTATGTCTACATTGTTTATTGAGGACAAGTTCATTCCTGACTTGAGTTGTAGTGATATATCCATCCCTTGCAACGTGCTTCCCAACATCACATTGCCAGAGCAAATTATAAAAGATGATGGCTGGCTAGTTAATAACGGTTGCACCGAGGTAATCATAAATGTAAATGGTATTCAATCTCTTGCCGATCTTAATTTCGCTATTGATTTTACTTTAGATATTCCAACAGGAACCACACTTAGCTTAAGGTCCCCTCAGGGGACTTCTGTCGATCTGTTTGATGGAAGTTTAACAGCAGGATGTACGAATTCAGAGTTTAACATCCTTTTTGATGATCAGGCTACTCTGGATTATCAAGCACTAGTTGATGCTTGCCTGCCTGATTCAGAAATCCGAGGGTGTTACCAGCCTGGTGATAACCTGGATGTCTTCTTGGAAGATGATCAGTTTAATGGAAATTGGATATTCACAGCTTGTGCTGGGGTAGGGGAAAATCTAATGATCAATTTGGTTGATCTTCAGCTTTCAACCGGTTCGATTTTGATGCCATTCCCAATTCCGGCTGGAACGCAGGTCTTGGAAAATGGTAATAACTATTTGCTAGAAGATTTTGACGCGTGTGGTCCCACAATTCTCTCCTTTGTGGATCAAAGCATGGATGAAAATTGCAATAGTGAGAATGAACAGACAATCACCCGAACCTGGACAGCAACTGATTATCATGGAAACTCAAGTTCTTGCAGTCAAAAAATCAACATAACACGTCCTGGTCTGGGAGATATTTCTTTACCCCCCAATTTTGGACCGGGCGGAAATCCTCCACTTAACTGTGAAGACAAAATGCCGGACCCAGGAAATCAAATTACTCCAAAT
>JABDJM010000095.1 GCA_013002475.1 Saprospiraceae bacterium
CCTTGGCATCTGGGTCCAATTTTGTGCTGCTGTATCGATTTACATAATCAATAACGGAAGCTCCCTCAATCTTAAAATCTCCACTGAACCAGGAAAATATTTTCGAAAGTTGAGCCTTTGATTCTGAAGTGATCAAGTTTTTGGTTGTGTCATTGATAAAATCGAAAGATTGTTCCTCCAACTGCTTTTCAAGTTTCTCGGATGTAAAAGCTTCCCTCCTTAGTATTGGGCAAGAAGCAGAGGCACAGACGATGGCAAAGTGGATCCTTGGCTCGCTGAATTGTTTTCTGAGTATTCCATGTTCGATATTGTTCAGGTCATAAGTCTGACCTTCAATCTCAATAAATTTCACATCCCAGGTGGAGTTGATAAATGGTATACCTTTTCGGATATCCTTTATGCTTTTTACAGGATAATGGTCGATCATGATTTTGATCGTAAAGGCATTATAGGCATTGATCCAATAAGCTAGCCTTTCAGTCTCAGACCAGTTTTTTTCATTTGGGTGAGACTGGGAAATAAGACTTAAGTATTGATCTAACAGGTATGAGTCTTTTTTGAATCCCTTGTAGTTAACCTTTCCCTCAGGACTAACGTGCTTACGAACTAAAGAGCCCCAAAGGTCATGTTGTATTGGAGTCGAATCCGAATAATGAGGAGAAACCCCACAAGCCAAAAGGAAGAAGCAGAGGAGTGAAATAATTGGGAAAAGGGATCTCATCATTTTATGAAACTGATGATGTTATTTCAACAAAGGAAACTATATCAAACAAGAATCTGATAAGAGTGGAAAATGAGCTGTTTTATTTCTCCTTCTTAAACAGAGAGATCTTTACACCAGCCTGAATCTGAGCAGATCGGAAAAGTGTGCTTTCATTTTCAAGCCCGATATTGTTTCCATGAGTATCGATTCGATGAAAATAATTGGCTTGTAAGAAACCGGCATAACGTTTCGAGATCGCCCGCTCAAAACCTAAACCAAAGTTCAAATTGAAGTAGGCATTATCCTCAAAAAGTTTATCTGAGCCAAGACCAACGTTGGTTGAAACATTTGTTGGATCAAATTCCTGAGCTCTGTCAGCATCCAAATTTTCTGCTCCACCGGGAGGTGCAGCGGAAGCTTGTGCGTCAGGGCCCAAATACACCTGGTCGTAGCGATAGATGACATTTTGGTTGATCGTCATACTCAGGCCAGACTGAACGAAGGCCTTCCATTTTGTTTGGTCCATTACATTGAACCGGACATGAACCGGGATATTGATCATATCATAACGAGTATCAGACCAGAAAGTCCCGGCGGCTTCCCGAAGGTTTAAGCTGACCTGGTCGATCTCAATATTAGGCCTTGAAGGTTTAACCGTTTTTGATAGATAACCAAAGCCTGACCCGATCTCCCATCGTCCAAGTTGATAGGCCAGGTTAATAGCCGTTCCATAGCCCAAAGTTTGGTCAGTGGAAGTGCTTTGCTCGCTGTCAACCCTACCAAGAGCAATATCTCCAGGAATGTTTGCTGTTCCTACAAAATCTACGGAACCAATGCTGGCCATTCCCACTCTGATGGAAGAATAATAATTTCTTCTAAGGGAGGATTTCTTATCTGAAAAAGGTAGAGCCTCTACAGGAAGAAGGTCATAGGCCTTAAAGGGGATGTTGCTAACCATCCCTAGCCTGGAAACATTTGAAAGCTTTGCTTCTATCGGAGAAAGAGGTGCCTCTGAAGACAACTCAGCCGTAGAATTAATATTGATGGGGTTGGAACTATCAACATCAGTTAGGATCAAGGACCTTTGTACCTCAGAGGAACTTGCAAGAATTTCAGATGTCCCTGATTCCGCAGAATTCTCAGAGATAGAAGCTTGGGCGATTGTCGCAGGTGTTTGGACAGTACTTCTATTCTGTGTCTCAACTACTTTCTGATCCTGATTCACAGTTTCTTTTACAAGCGCTGAAAGCTCATCTATTGATGCAATTGGCTGGGGAATATCCATTTGAGCTCTCTCCAAACGATCTTTTTTGATCGACGGGATAATTTGCTTTGCCTCAGGCCAGTATTGTAATACGGTAAAAAATGCCAGGAACAAGATCGCTATTTCGACAAGTTTAAAACGGATGGCCTTTCGTCTCCAGCTCATGGTGACCTGGATCTTTTCTTCCATGATCGGCCAATGATCCTTATTATAAGCGGGAATATAGTTTCGGAGGCTCTCATAAGCCTTGCCGTCCAGCATTACATTTTCTAATTCACCTTCTGTATCCAATCCGGCCAGCTGAGCTTCCATAAGGCCCCAATGCCCTGCGGGCATTTCCACCTCAAGATTTTCCAACTTTTGACGAAATACCTGGTCGTTCCCTTCAGCCACAAGATCAGCATTAGCCGGATCATTCAGAAAGGACTCCATATGATCCCAGTGGCCTGGACCATCTGCCCGAAGATCCTCCAGTGATTTCTTTATCTCTTTGTCAAAGTAATTATCCTCCATATCCAATGTACTTAGCCTTTAATAAGGCCTTCAATTTTGTTCTGGCTTTTACCAGATTACTCCGTGATGTACTTTCAGTAATGCCAAGAGAGTCTGCAATTTCCTTATGAGCAAATCCCTCTATGACATACAGGTTAAAAACAGTTCGGTAGGCAGGAGATAGACTTTGTACAGCCTCAAGGATCTCTTTTTCGGTGCACTGTGAAATGGCATCGGGTCCCCCGGATGCCTGATCATACAATGAATCCAGATCCTCAGTTCGTCTTCTTACAGATTTACGATAAAAATCAATCGCAGTATTGACCATGATCCTGCGCATCCATGCAATGAGTGATGTTCCTGGTTTGTACTTCCTGATATTTCGAAAGATCTTAATGTATCCTTCGTGCAGGATGTCCAGAGCATCGTGCTCATTGTTGGAATATCGCAAGCAAACCCCCATCAAAAGGCTGTAATGATCTTCATATAGCTGTTTTTGGGCCCAGCGCTCCTTTCGGGCACAAGCCTCCAGCAGATCCTTTTCACGGTGATTTAATGGCAATACAATATCCATATAAGGCTAATAAAGTGACTTCTAGTGGTATTCGCAACCAAACGAAGCGTTTCTTTTCCCTATTGCCGCCTAAAATGCTTAAGCGTAATTATAAACGGCCAAAAGCAGCAAATAGCTGCTATTTTACTCTGCAAATCCCAATATTAATGGGCTGCCGAGCTTTCCAAAAAACCAGTATTTGCAAGGGTTTGCAGGAGATATCGCGCGTATTTCGCTATATTTACGGTCCTAAATTCTAAGAGAAACACTATGGCGAAAAAGAGTCAGAGGCCTCCACAACGTCGGGGGGATGTGCTACAACTTTCCGGCATGTACGAGGATTATTTCCTCGATTATGCCTCCTATGTCATTCTTGAAAGGGCTGTTCCCAATATTATCGATGGGCTTAAACCAGTTCAACGCAGGATTCTCCATGCGCTGAAGGAGATGGATGATGGCCGATACCATAAGGTGGCCAATGTCATTGGTCAGACCATGCAATTTCATCCACACGGAGATGCCGCCATTGGAGATGCCCTAGTGAATCTGGGTCAAAAAGATCTTTTGATCGATCCTCAGGGAAACTGGGGTGACTACCGTACTGGGGATTCAGCTGCAGCCTCAAGATATATCGAAGCAAGGCTCACCAAGTTTGCATTAGCAGTTGCCTTTAATCCTCAGATCACAGATTGGCAGATGAGTTACGATGGGCGGAAAAAAGAACCCATAGCTCTTCCGATGAAGTTTCCACTGCTGCTGACACAGGGTGCAGAAGGAATCGCTGTTGGCCTTAGCACAAAGATTCTCCCACATAATTTCATTGAACTAATAAAAGCTTCCATAAAAATTCTGGAAGGGAAAAAACCAAAGATCTACCCGGATTTCCCTGGTGGAGGCCTGATCGATGTTTCAGACTATAACCAGGGGAAAAGAGGAGGCAGGGTAAAAGTGCGAGCCAAATTGGAGGTCGTGGACAAATCAACGATAGCCATCCGTGAACTTCCATATGGGGTAACTACCACCTCAATGATCGATAGTATTGTCAAGGCCAATGACAAGGGTAAGATCAAGATCAAGAAGGTCGTGGATAACACGGCTAGGGATGTGGAAATACTCGTCGACCTGGCACCGGGAACCTCACCAGATATTTCACTTGATGCGCTCTATGCATTTACAAACTGCGAGGTTTCCATCTCTCCAAACTGCTGCATAATTGTAGATGAAAAGCCACATTTCATCACCGTCAACGAAATGCTTTACATCTGCACAGAGCAGACCAAGCAACTCCTAAAACGGGAATTGGAGATCAAGCAAAGTGAGCTGGAAGAAAAATGGCATTTCGCCAGTCTCGAAAAAGTGTTTATCCAAAACCGGGTCTACCATGAGATTGAAGAGTGCGAAACCTGGGAGGAGGTCCTTCGTACTATCGCCCGTGAATTGAAAAAATATGTCCGTGAACCCCGTGAAAAAGCAAAGGCGCGTGACAAGCGACTTGTACTTAAGCGAAAGGTAACAGAGGAGGATATTACCAGATTAACTGAGATCCGTATCAAGCGTATTTCAAAATACAATTCTTTTAAAGCGGATGAATTGATCATTAAGCTTGAAGAAGACCTCAAGCAAGTACGTTATGATCTCAAGCATTTGACTGATTTCTCGATCGCTTATTTCGAGAACCTCCTGGAGAAGTTTGGAAAGGGTCGTGAGCGAAAGACAAAAATTACCACTTTTGATGCCATTGAGGTCAGACAGGTTGTTCAAAACAATGCCAAGCTGTATGTAAACCGCAAAGATGGTTTTGTTGGATATGGTTTGAAGAAGGATGAATTTATTTCGGAATGTTCAGACATTGATGACATCATTGCTATTTCAAAAGATGGTCACTTTAAGGTGGTTCGTATTTCCGATAAAGTATTTGTAGGAAAGAATCTCCTCCATGCAGCTGTTTGGAAAAAGGGAGATGATCGTACTACCTACAATATGATCTATGTGGATGGAACGACTGGCCGTAGCATGGCAAAGCGATTTAATGTAAAATCAATTACTAGGGACAAATCATACAGTCTTACAAAAGGAGCAAAGGGCTCAAAAATTCATTACTTGTCCGTACAACCTAATGGCGAGACCGAGGTGGTTAATGTGCAATTGTCCATGGGATCCCGGGCTCGAAAAAAACTCTTTGAGTTTGATTTTGGAAGCCTGGACATAAAGGGCCGGGGTGCTGGTGGAAATATTATAACCAAACATCCTATTCGAAAAGTAACTTTCGTTGAAGTGGGTAAATCAAGCCTAGGATCTATTCAGGTTTGGATGGACCCCGTTTCCGGTAAACTGAACACGAATGAAAGAGGAAATTTCCTAGGGGAGTTTGACACAGGCGATGATCTTTTGGTCCTTTATAAGGAGGGTAGTTACGAAGTAGCCAGTATGGACACCAAGAGGCGTTTTGATGTAAATGAGATTGTTGAGGTTGTGAAGATGAGAGATGATCTGGTGGTAAATGCCGTCTATTTCGATGGAGATAAAAAATGGACGCTGGTAAAGAGGTTTCAGGTAGAGACAAATGTCAAGGACAAACGGTTTACGTTTATTACTGAACATGCTAAGTCCCAACTCCTGTTTGCAACCACGGATGCTTCACCTATTATTTCTTATGGGGAGCGAATAAAAAATAAAAAGGAAGAATGGGAGTTGGAAGTTGCAGACTTCATTGAGATCAAGGGTTGGAAATCCTTGGGTAACAAGCTCAGCACTGCGAAGATTACAGGAGTGAAGAAAATTAAACAGGAGTCCGAGGATAAGGACAGTTATGAGGTGGGAGACAGTATCGAGTTTGATGTGAATGGCCAGGGAAATCTGTTTGAGGAAAATTAGGGAGCGCTTGCCAGAACAGCTCCTCCAGAATTATGTTTCATTTCTTTGAAGCGATAAATGACTACCGAGGATTATAAGGCAATAATGGACACCATTCCCCGCTCTCCGGGGGTGTACCGCTTTATTGATAAAGAGGGGGTGATCCTGTATGTGGGGAAAGCTAAGGTTCTTAGAAGCCGGGTTTCAAATTATTTCGGTTCTAAAAAAGGCCAAATGTACAGGACCCGGGTAATGGTGAAGCATGCCGACCGGCTTGAATTCACCATCGTGGATTCCGAAGCGGATGCTCTTCTGTTGGAAAACACCCTGATTAAAAAGTACCAGCCAAGGTATAATGTCCAGCTGAAGGACGGGAAAAGCTATTCATACATCGTCATTAGAAACGAGCGATATCCCAGGGTCTATATTACCAGGAAGATCTATAAAGATGGCAGCACTTATTTTGGCCCCTATACCTCTAAGGCTCGCTTGAAGATCATCCTTGACTTGATCAAAAAGTTATTTCCCTTGCGGACATGCAAGTTCAATTTGAGCGAAGAGAATATTGCCGCCGGTAAGTTTAAGGTTTGCCTGGAGTACCATATAAATAATTGCAAAGGTGCTTGTGAGGGACATGAGCCAGAAGAAGAGTACAATCAGAAAATTGTCCAGATAAAGAATTTGCTCAGGGGAAATTTTGCAGGAGTAAAGCGTCATTTTAAATCCCAGATGCAGGAATATGCAGAAAACCTGGAGTATGAAAAGGCCCTGGATCTTAAAACCCGGCTTGAAGCTTTTCAGGATTATCAGGGAAGGTCAACCGTAGTGAGTACCTCCATTCAGGACCTGGATGTGTTTTCTATTGCAGTGGAAGAAAAGTATGCCTTTGTCAACTTTCTGAAAGTTGTAAATGGTGCCTTGATCAATACTTTCACGTTGGAGATGGAGATCAACCTGGACGATGATCCCGAAAAATTGTTGAGTTTTGCGATCCCTCATTTACGGGAAAAGTTCAACAGCATTAGTCTGGAAATTCTAACTCCTTTTCCTGTAAAACTTGAGGACCAAAATGTAAAAGTGACAGTTCCTCAACGTGGAGAAAAAAAGAAACTCCTTGACCTGTCAGAAAAAAATGTCACATTCTTCAAACTGCATAAACGAAAGGAGGCTGCAAATAAAACCAATAAACAAACTTCAGCCGAAAGAATACTCAGGACCTTACAGAATGATTTAAATATGGAGGAAGTACCTCTGCATATTGAATGCTTTGACAACTCCAATATCCAGGGGAGCCACCCGGTTGCCTCATGTGTAGTTTTTAAAAATGCAAAACCCAGTAAGAAGGATTACCGCCATTTCAATATTAAGACGGTCGAGGGACCCGATGATTTCGCCTCGATGGAGGAAGTAGTATTCCGGAGATATAGAAGGCTTCTGGATGAAGACCAATCGCTTCCCCAGTTGGTAGTTATTGACGGGGGGAAGGGGCAACTAAGTTCTGCCATGAAATCCATCCGCAATCTGGATCTTGAGAAAAAGATTACCGTGATCGGCATAGCTAAAAAACTAGAGGAGATCTTTTTTGCAGAAGACCCGATCCCACTTTATATAAACAAGAAGTCAGAAGGTCTAAAGTTGATACAGCAGGCTAGGAATGAAGCTCACCGTTTTGCTATCGACTTTCATAGGAATAAACGCTCCCAAAATTTTACCGGTACAGAGCTGACCAAGATACCTGGGATAGGAAAAAAGACAGCCGAAAAAATGCTCAAGGCTTTCAAGTCTGTTAAGAAAATAAAAGCCGCCAGTCAAGAGGAACTGGAGCAGGTGGTGGGCAAAATCAATGCACAAAAGGTCAGTGAATATTTTAAGGAAAATCCTTAGGGCACTGCAACACTTGCCAAGGCACTTCTTGCCATCTCCATCAATTCAGAATGATAGATCGCCCCCACTTTTTTGTTTATGATATCCCCCCTGCTATTGACAAATAGTAAGGTTGGGTATGCCTGAACCTGGTACACCATGGCGACAACAGGTCCATTTTCTTTTTCAGCATCTATCTTATAGTTGATAAAATTCTCGTTCATAAAATCCCCAATATCGGGATCGCTGAAAACATCCTTATCCATCATCTTGCAGGGCAGGCACCATTCAGCCATGATGTCTACAAAAACAAGCTTTCCCGATGTCTCGGCCTGTGCCAGAACAGATTCCATGCTATTGGAGGTAATGAAATCTATACCTGGCTTTTTTTGAACAGTAGCAGATTTAGAACCTCCGCAACGGGCCAATCCCAGGAGGCTCACAAAAAGAAACAGATTGACAAGGGAATGCATGCTAGATTGTTTGTGTCTCAAGGTCAACGCAGAAAATCTGGATATTGTACAATCAGAGTTCTGCGAGCACAAATTTAAGGAACCATTAAGCAAATTAATAATTGAAGATATACCCCCCATGGGTGATGTGATTCCTTTTAATTCGGGATAATTTGCTTGGTAGCACTGATCACCTGAGCAAGAGATCCATTTTGCTCACTCCCAGACCGATAGAAATGTATTAATTGGATTTGTGTTGTCAGATCCAGGTCTCATTATTGCCCGGATACGGCCAGACTTAGGAAGGATTAAACTTCATTTTCTCACCGGCCGGCACAGGGCACTGCGACTAACGGAGGTTATTGGCCTCCTTCACAGGGTTTGCCAGGCAGCCTTTCATCCAAAAAGGAGAGATGCTGCACTATTCTGATCGCAGAAAACGGACCGTCCAACCAAGATTGATCTGACAGAATTTGAACGACCGGTAAAGCCGGTCGTTTCCTTTTTAAGCCCCCACCTTTGCCCGCTGTGCATAGGCTACGAAGTAGGGGTTCAGCAAGTTCTCCTTATTGTAGGAAAGTGGAGCCCCGGTCTCAAACTGGACAACAGACCCTCCGGACTCTTCAAGTATGACCTGAGCGGCGGCAGTATCCCATTCCATGGTCGGAGCAATCCTTGGGTACACATGAGCTTTTCCGGAAGCCAACATCAAAAACTTCAAAGAACTTCCTTTGCTCACCAGATTTGGTTCTGTATAATCTTTGATAAATTCTTCCGTCTCCCTATTCAAATGACTTCGACTGCAAACAATTCCCAGGCCTTTGTCCTCCGGAGAATACTTCGGCGCCTTTATTTTCTCGGAACTACCATCCTTCTCGCAAAAGGCACCTGCACCCTTTTCAGCCCAATACATTTCATCTAAGGCCGGAGCATACACGACCCCAAAAATGGGAGTCCCTTTCTCGATGAGGGCGATGTTCACGGTGAACTCACCATTTCTCTTTATGAATTCCTTTGTGCCATCAAGAGGGTCTACCATCCAAAAACGGTCATAGGATTTCCGATCATCATAGGGGATGGCCTTATTTTCCTCGGATATGATGGGATATTTAGTGGCCAATGCTTCAAGCCCCTTACAAATATGGGCGTTAGCAAGACTGTCCGCCTTTGTTAAAGGACTGTCATCATCCTTTTTATCATAAACAATACCCTCAGCTGCCTCGTAAACCTCCATAATGATAGTTCCCGCTTCCCGGGCGATCTGTTTGATTTCGTTCAAAAAATTCATAAAGTGTAATTCAAGGGAGCACTCTTGGCTCTTTGTATTTAGTAATTTTACAAAAGTAATTCTTACGCTTTAGAAACAAGTCATAAATAAAATCGAATGGCAGGTAGAAAGGTTCTTGTGACAGGTGGTTGTGGATACATTGGCTCGCACACCCTTGTGGATTTGATAAACAACGGGTTTGAGGTTATCTCAGTAGATAACCTGTGTAACTCCGATGAAAAAGCTTTGCAAGGTGTAGAGCGGATCACCGGACAAAAGGTGAAAAACTATGCAGTCGATCTGGTAGATAAGGAAGCAACCTTCAAAATATTTGAGGAGCATCCGGATATTTTCGGTGTAGTCCATTTTGCCGCACTGAAGGCTGTTGGAGAATCCGTTGAACAACCCTTACGGTACTATATAAACAATCTCAACTCCACCCTGAATACTGCTCAGGCCTGCATTAAATATGGGGTTCCGAATTTCATATTCTCCAGCTCTTGTTCAGTGTATGGAAATGCTAAAGACCTGCCTGTAACGGAGGATACTCCATTTGAAGAAGCCGAAAGCCCCTACGCGCGGACAAAGCAGATGGGAGAAAACATGCTGGTTGATATTTGCAAAAAGTTTTCCGAGCTCAATGTGGTTTTGTTGAGATACTTTAATCCTGCAGGTGCTCATCCTACTTCCATTATCGGTGAGGCACCGAGCAATCCGGCCCAAAGCCTGGTACCTATCATTACAGAAACGGCTATTGGTAAAAGAGAATCAATGTCCGTGTATGGAAGCGACTATGAAACGAGGGACGGAACTTGTATCCGCGACTACATCCATATTATGGATTTGGCGAATGCGCATACCAAAGCCATGAAATATTTGGAAGGACAAAAAAATGAAACCAACTGTGAGGTTTTCAACCTGGGCATAGGTGAAGGGGTTACAGTCCTGGAGGCCATTAATGCCTTTGAAAAAACTTCCGGCAAAAAGCTCAATTATAAAATGGGCCCCAGAAGGCCTGGCGATGTTGTCAGTATCTATTCGGATTACAAAAGGGCAGCTAGTCTTTTAGGCTGGGAGCCTAAGCATGATATCCTTGATATCATGCGGACCGCCTGGGCCTGGGAGCAAAAAAGGACTGGAAAAGTGCCGGTATAATTTATGGCTGTCGATACAGCTTGGCCCGCTGCATAACACTAATAGGAAACGCTTTTACCTCCGGGATCTCCTCTCCCTCATGTAGCGTTTTACCCGTTACCCGGGGAGCTTCCAGATTGCCGGAGATCACTTCAAAGATCATTTCATCACCGTTAACCTCATTGGTTATTAGTATCAAATTTTCCATAACCTCGTATCTGCTCCAAAGCTTATTGGCAAAGAAGTAGCAGTCAAGCAGGATAGAATTTTTTTCATCCACCAGCCAGGCACCCTTTTCTTTATCAACTGGTTTTAGCTCGTAGGCTCTTTTGCCCGCTTCTTTATCTTCCCCATAAATGATCCACCAGTCATAATGATCAGTGCTGTCCTTTGACTGAATGACCAGTTCCATTGGAATTGTCTGCTGAAGGCCTTCTCCCTTATAAATGGCCAGATCTCCTTGCCAACTCCCTTCCCAGGAAGCTGGAAAGGCTTTTTCATTTTGAGCACAAAGCTGTCCTCCCTGGAAAAGGATTATCACCGCGATCAGCACTAAATGAAAGCCTTTTTTCATTTTTCCCGTATACATACATGGTCATTTTAAATAATGTGATATTTGAGTCAACTTTACACAAAGCATAGACCCATGCGAATATTGGTAATCTTGTTCAGTTTTTTTCTTGTTGTCGCGAATTCCGAGGCTCAGAAACCTTATTTCCAGCAGCAAGTCAATTTTGTGATCGATGCAAGATTGGATGATACCCTACATCAGTTGCAGGGAAATATATCCATGGAATATTTCAATAATTCGCCCGACACCCTCCAAGAGATCTATCTTCATTTGTGGGCGAATGCTTTTAGCGAAAGAAATACCGCTTTTACCAGGCAACAAGTTCGACAGGGCAGCAGCAAATTCTATTTTGCCAAAGAGGAAGACCTGGGCAATTACAGTGGTTTGTTTTTCAAGGTGGATGGAATGTCCGGGGCCCTAACCCAGGAGGAAAATAATCCGGACATAGGAATTCTAGGGCTACCAAAACCTCTGCCCCCCGGTGGGAAGGTGGACATTGAATCTCCATTTACCCTAAAGATCCCGGCTTCATTTTCTCGCCTAGGACATGTGGATGACAGTTATCAAATGACTCAGTGGTTCCCAAAGCCAGCGGTCTATGACCGCGATGGTTGGCATGCTATGCCCTATCTGGGCATGGGTGAATACTATTCTGAATTTGGAAACTTTGAAGTGACCTTAACCTTGCCTGAAAACTACGTTGTCGGGGCAACGGGACAGCTGGT
>JABDJM010000105.1 GCA_013002475.1 Saprospiraceae bacterium
AAATGCTCGATTTGTGGAGGGTACTCCGGTGAATCGAGATCTTGCAGCTCAAGTTAAACAAACTGCCACAGGCCAATTTCCCTTTGCGGCTATTGTTAGTTGTATCGATTCCAGGATTCCTACAGAGATTGTTTTTGATCAGGGGGTAGGGGATGTTTTCAATGCCCGTATTGCCGGAAACTTTGTTAACGAAGATATTCTTGGAAGTTTGGAATTTGCCTGTAAACTGGCCGGATCCAAAGTGATTGTGATTATGGGACACACGGCATGTGGCGCTGTTAAAGGTGCCTGTGATCATGCAAAATTAGGTAACCTCACCCAGATGTTGGATAAAATCATGCCGGCCGTAAATGCCATCGAAACTTCTCCGGAAGAGGAAAGAAGCTCTGCCAACGCAAACTTTGTAAACCGTGTAGCAGAAGAAAATGTGAGGTTGACGATTGAAAATCTTAAATCGCAAAGTCCTGTTTTGAACGAGATGCTCGAGAATGGTGAAATTGGTATTGTTGGAGCTATGTATGATGTAAATACTGGACAGGTCAATTTCTCAAATTAATACTTGTCCCCAATAAGCAAATCAGTAGTTAGAATTTTCCCCAGCTTCCCCACATCATAAACTTGATGATGGTCGTCTTCGAACTACTTGGTGATACTTCGTTGACGACCTTTAGTGAGAGTGTAGAAAGCCGTGTCTTTAAACAAAGACATGGCTTCTCCTTTTTCTTAAAATCTAATACATTTGGATCTATCTATGGATTAACAAAAAAACCGACCCACTGGGCCGGTCCTTTTAGGCGTGTTTCTACTTCAAACTATGAAAGCTCTTCTTTGATCAAAAATTACTTCCCCAGCTGTGGGTTTCCTTTCTGACCATTACAAATGTAAGTTCTCAATACCCCTAAAGAAATGAGGAGTGTCATGATAATTCATGACACTCCTCATTTACATGCATAGCGTTTTAATGTCGCTTATATCGGCTTGCTAGCCCCAAAAAGATCTGTATAGAAAGCATACTGAAGTGCTGTATCCTTGAAACGCTTAAATCTTCCGGATGCTCCGCCATGCCCAGCTTCCATATTCGTTTTTAATAGAAGGATCTGCTCACCGGATTTTATCTCCCGGAGCTTCGCTACCCATTTAGCAGGCTCCCAATATTGCACCTGGCTATCGTGAAGGCCGGTGGTTACCAGCATATGTGGATAATCCTTTGCTTCCACATTATCATAGGGGGAATAGGATTTGATGTAATCATAATACTCCTTGTTATTTGGATTTCCCCATTCATCATACTCTCCAGTGGTAAGCGGAATACTCTCATCAAGCATAGTGGTGATCACATCGACAAAAGGAACGGCAGAAACAATCGCCTTAAAAAGATCTGGCCGGTCGTTGATGACCGCTCCCATTAGCAATCCCCCAGCGCTTCCGCCTCTGGCGGCTAGTCGGTTAGGATCTGCATACTTGTTCTCTACCAAATGCTCCCCACAATCTATAAAATCGTTGAAAGTGTTTTTCTTATTGAGCAGCTTCCCATTCTCGTACCATTGCCTTCCCATTTCTTCTCCTCCTCGGATATGCGCGATAGCATATACAAAGCCGCGGTTCAACAAGCTTAGGTTAGCACTGCTAAAGAATGGATCCATGCTGGCCCCATAGCTTCCGTAGCCATAGAGTAGGCAAGGGGCCGTGCCATCGATTTTGGTTTTCTTATGATAAACCAGAGAGATGGGAACCTTGGCACCATCCCTGGCAGTGGCGAAGATCCGTTCAGATTTGTAGTCGCTACGATCAAAGCCACCAAGAATTTCCTGCTCTTTTTTCCTAACCAGTTCCTTGGTCTTCATATTGTAATCAAAGACAGACGGTGGGGTAGTCATCGATTGGTATCCAATCCTTACCCAATCGGTATCGAATTCTCTATTAGCTGTGGTGTAGGCCAAGTAAGCATCTTCCCCAAAGGAAACATAATGATCATCTCCACTTTCAGAAATTACTCTGATCTGTGTAATGCCTTCCTTTCTCTCGCTTAAGACCATGAAGTCATTAAACAGATCTCCACCTTCCAGAAGAACATCTTTACGATGAGGGATTAACTCTTTCCAGTTTGACCGGGAAGTTGCGTTTTCCGGACAGGTCATCAATCGGAAGTTTTCGGCCTTCCAATTGGTTCGAACATAAAACTTATCCCCACGGTGATCGATGCCGTATTCGAGTTTATCTGCTTTGTTCCTGGGTTCAAACATTCGGAATGTACCCATTGGATTGTCAGCCTCAAGGATTCTATACTCCTGGGTCAACGTTTGGTAAGAACCAATGACCAAATATTTTTTTGACTTGGTTTTATAAATGAAAGTCCCAAACTCCTCATCAGCCTCATGATAGATCTCTTTGTCGGCCGACTGATCAGTCCCAAGTACATGGCGGAAGATCTTATAAGACCTTAAAGCCTTGTCTTTTACTGTGTAAAAAACCGTTTTATTATCATTGGCCCAAACGGCACCACCAGTTGTATTTTTCAATTCATCTGGCAACATTTTACCCGTATTTAGATCCTTAAACTTGATTGTATAGATCCTTCGGGATAAGGTATCCTCTCCATAAGCCAGCAAGTTGTTGTCCGTACTCACCCTTACTCCCGTAGCATTATAAAAAGAATAGTCTTCAGCAAGCTTGTTTACATCAAGGTAAACCTCCTCTGAAGCATCCAGGCTTCCTTTTTTTCGAGCATAGATTGGATACTCCTTTTTCTCCTCGTACTTGGTTAAGTAGTAATATCCATTATCCAGATATGGAACTGAATTATCATCTTTCTTGATCCTTCCAACGATCTCATCAAAAAATCCATCAATTCGATCCTGAAGACCAGCTGTGACTTTTTTCGTGTAATCATTTTCAGAATTAAGGAAGTCAATGACATTTTGATCTTCACGATCATTCATCCAGTAGTAATTGTCAATACGGGTATCCCCGTGTATGGTTAATTCCTTTGGATTTTTGGTAGCCACAGGGGCCGCAACATCCTTTGCTGCATCTATCATTTTCGAGTTAACATCCATAGAAGTAGAGGATTGGTTTGAATCTGATTGGCAGGCAGCAAGCAGAAAAATTGGTGCCAGAAAAAGGAAGCTCAATCTCATGGTTAAAATTTTTTCGAAAATAATCAATTGCCCTCACTCGGAATGACAAAAATCAACATTGGTAATTTAATCACATACTCACTACATCAGAAGATGGCTTTTTTGGTAATATTGAGTGCTGATGCAGCCGGGCACTTCCTATCGACAGATCTTAGCTATTTCCACTCCGATAATGCTTGGAAGTGCTGTCCAAAACGTAATAGCCC
>JABDJM010000141.1 GCA_013002475.1 Saprospiraceae bacterium
GATTGGAAGCCTCAACCCGAACTTTTCCCTGAACCCTTACAGATAGGGATTTGCCAGGAGCAACCTGGAGCCTGGCCCCGTTCTGTTCAGCGAAAACTTCCACCATTCCCGCGGATTCCAACAGATATCTTTGATCAAGAGAATCATAATGCATAGGAATTCCCGAAATGAAGAAATCAACAAAGTCCTGGAATTCACGGTATTTGATTTCTACAGGGCCCTGCACAGCCTCCCCGGTTTGGTTTACAAAGGCGGCTTTGGGAATTTGAACCTCCAGGTGGTCACTTAGGTCAATGGACCCACCTGATTGGGAATCAACTGTCTTAGAAACAAAATCTTTTTGCACACCCTCCAAAGGTGGATTGATAAAAGGTTGATTAGCGAAATGATCATCTGCCATCTGGTCATATCCTGGATTCAACCTTTCCCAAAGAGGAATTAACAATAACAGAGCTACAGCTGCAGCAGTCGCAATGCCAAAATATAGCCTGCGAACATTTGTTGATTTCTGAGCAGAGGATTGCTTATGCTTTTCGAGCAAGGCATCGAAATCCATATGCTTCCGGATGGAAGATTCTGGAGGAGAAGCTGGACTTGTATTAATTTTGTAGCGTTTTTCCATATGCATCCTTGCTGTGGATCGCTTTGTTAAAACTTCTTTCTAATTTTTTCCAGTATCCTGTAGGTCCTCACCTTCGCGTTATTCTCGGTGATTTCCATGATCTGGGCTATTTCTTTAAAAGATCTTTGCTCGAAAAATCGAAGCTCAACCATCTGTAGATCCTTTTCTCTTAAATCCTGAAGAGCCTCGAGCATGATCTTTTGTTTATCCTCATCAAAAGTCTCTTCAACTTCTTCAGCTATATCTTTTAGTTGAAGGACGTCAAGTGATATGACCCTTCCTCGTTTTTTCTCCCTGAAAAATTGAGTCACTTCATTAGAAGCGATTCTGTAAAGCCAGGCTGAGAACGGAACGCCTTTATAGGTATACCTCCCTATTTTTTCTAAAGCCTTAAAGAAAACCAGAGAGCATAGTTCTGAGGCAATCTCTTCGTTCTCTGTCCTTCGAAGAACTAACCGAAAAATCGGGACATAATAGCGTTCATATAAGGGGCGAAATTCTGCCGCATCCCTTTGGGCGGCCTGGACAATTTCCCACTCCTTCAGCAACTGTTTGTTGCTAAGACCCTTATGGAGAGAAGACTTGCCGGGATTGTCCATCAAACGCTTATTTTCTACAAGGCTACGAACAATCGTCAAATTGAAAAATTATTTCAGTTCCAAGAGGACATCCAGGCTAAAAAACCTCCCCTGCCGATATAGCAGAGGAGATTTTTAAGTCTAATCGCCATAAAGACCGTTTCAATATCATAATGGCAAATCCCATAAAAGATACAAGCCTGCATGACTTTTTTTCGGAATGTGTAATTGATTGATATTTGACCTTAAGTGTCTCAAAAACATTGCATTTTGCCTGTACAGTACCTGATTCTGGGGAAAATATCCACTAATTTTGTGGTATACCCTGAGCTGATCCTTATAAACCGATGAACCTACGCTACTTAACTTATTTTCTTTGCGCCGTTGTGGTATTATCCTGCAACAGGGTAAGTGTGGATTATGAGGAAACGGAAATCCTGTTTTCCGGAGTAGATGCTGAAAAAGTTGATTCGATCTTCCAAAAACTCAGTGTAGAAGAACAGATAGGCATGCTCTGTCTTTGGAAGCCTCAAATCAATAAGCGGAATCTCGAATTATTACCTCAATACTTTCTTGAAGGATCCATCAGTGGATATCTCCTTGACCAGGTAAGAATGGAAGATTATAAATGGGCAGATTCCCTTTGCCAGGAATATGCTCCACTACCTCCCCTGGATTTTTCAAAC
Organism: Saprospiraceae bacterium; assembly: GCA_013002475.1. Lineage (GTDB taxonomy): Bacteria > Bacteroidota > Bacteroidia > Chitinophagales > Saprospiraceae > JABDJM01. The sequence goes on from JABDJM010000141.1 coordinate 1,887, forward strand.
CAGGGATACTTTTATCAGCATCAATTTCTAGATCTTCCTGCTCAACCGACCGGGTTCAGTATTGCTACCGTGGGAGGTGCTTCTCAAGATTTGGCTCTTCAACCCTATGCTCCAGGCGTCGTGAATCATAATTGTAAACTGCTTTCCCCATTTCTGAAGCAAGAGAAAATGAAGGACCATTTTGGTCCGGGCTTTAAGCCAATTCGGAAGGAGGAATTGGTGACCTGGTCAAATCAAACTTTATTGACAGATCAGAAGTTTGGTTTCCTCAGTTTTCAGGGACCTTTGGATTTTTCTATTTACCCGAGAGATAGCAACCTACTGGATGAGACAAAAAGAAGTTGTCTTTATAGTCTGGTCAAAAACGGTCTGTCCGGTATCAGCATAGATCCAATCTTAATTCAGGAGGATACCACTTTTTTCAGATCACCCAACTTTCTGCACGACTACCTAAAAAATGAGTTTGAATTTTCAGGTCTCCTCCTCCTTGAAACGAACAAAAGATCGGAGGCCCAGGAGGCCTTTCTGAGCGGAGTTGATCTTATCATGGTATCTGATTCCCTGGAGGGAGTTTTATCCGGTCTTGAGGAATTGGTATTTGAAAGCCGGATGGCTCAAACCATGTTGAAGGAAAAAGTCAAAAAGATTATTCGGGCCAGATTGTTTTTAGAAAAGCGGAACAGTAGTCTTGATCCCCAGATCGAGATCGGCGGGCTAGGTCATATGCCGGAGGATGAAGTGACTGATCTGGAAACTCAGGCTATTACAATTGCTCATAATCCGGAGAATCTTTTGCCGCTGAAAAATCTGAGATTGCGGAGATTCAAATTATTGGATATTGGGGTGAAACCTGTCAGGCCTTTCCGTAAACATGTGGAAAATTACAGTGACATTGGACTTACCTATATCGATGGTGCTGATCTAAATAGTATACCTAAGCCTAAGATCTTTGTTGACAGACCTGTCATTGTTTTTCTGAATAAGGTCGACCTAAGTTCTCCAACGCGAGAGGAGCAGTTGAATGCCATAAATGTCATTCTCAAAAACAAACCCTCGGTTGTTGTTAATATCGGATATCCATATAATCTGGATCTGTTAAACAGGGAGGCTTCTTTTGTTCAGGCCTACAGCGCTTCGCCTGCTGTGCAACGTGCCCTGGCAGAAGTGATCTTTGGCGGCCGGTCGGCAGCCGGAAAAACACCCGTGCAGCTAGCTGCTGATATTCCGAAGGGTAGTGGATTTGTCTCAAAGCCAACCCGGTTGAGCTTTGGTAAAGCTGAGGAGATTGGAATACCGGATTACAAGCTGGTAGAAATTGATGTGATTGCCAAAAAGATGATAAGGGACAAGGCCACCCCCGGTTGCCAGGTGCTGATAGCCAAGGATGGAAAAGTAATCTATAATAAGTCCTTTGGCTATTTGGATTCATTAGGTTCTGAACCTGTAAGTAGCAAGCACCTTTATGATGTGGCATCAATAACAAAGGTTGCTGCCACTACGCTTTCAGCCATGCGCCTATTTGAGCAAAAGAAATTTAAGGTAACCAGGAAAGTATCCAGTTATCTTCCCTGGTTGATCGATACAGAATTAGGAAAGGTGGCTGTAAAGGATCTCCTTACTCACAGGTCCGGTGTACAATCGAATATGCCAATGGGGAAAGTGATATTCCCGAAAGAAAAACGGGAGCCTTGCAATGAATTCACTTGTAGTACCCGAGGCGGTCCATACCAGTTAGAAGTTACCAATAATATGTACTTCAATGTCGAGTACCAGGATACCATATTTGAAAAACTGAAAAATCTCTCAGCAAAGAGGAGGAGATTTCGTTATAGCGATGTCAACTTTATTTTGCTACAGAGGATCATAGAAAGCCAAAGCGGGATGTCTTTAGATCGCTATGTCAGTCGTAATTTTTTCAGACCCCTAAATCTTAGAAGAACAAGTTTTCGACCCCGGCAAAAGTTCAAAGCTTCCCAAATTGCTCCGACGGCTATGGATGCCCGGTGGAGGGAAAAACTGATCCGGGGATATGTCCACGATGAATCGGCTGCTTTAATGGGTGGTGTTGCTGGAAATGCTGGGCTCTTTTCTAATACTATGGACCTGGCTGTCTTAGGTCAATTACTTCTTAATAAAGGAACCTATGGTGGAGTGAAACTCCTGGAGCCCTCCACAGTAGAGTATTTTACAAAATCCGGACACGGCAACCACCGGGGGCTGGGATTTGATAAACTTAACCGCCGGAGACCAAAAAGGGTAATCTCCAAAAGAGTTAGTTCTGAATCTTTTGGACATACAGGTTTTACTGGGTGCTTATTTTGGGTCGACCCGGAGCATGATCTGGTTTTTGTAATTAACACAAACAGGATCCACCCTGATGTAAATAACCGCAACTTTTTTAAAGGAGAATACCGCCGTAAAATGCAGGATGTTATTTACAAGGCAATCGATTACGCTGAGAAAAACCCGGTTTTCAGGCAGGTAGGTAACAAAAAATAGGGGAGCCGTATCGACGACTCCCCCTGAAAGCTATATTCGAAATACCCTATTAATATCTTCCCTGCCTTCGAACTTTTGCATTTCCTTTCCATTTCCCTCTGCGACCCATGTCCAGATTGACGAAAGTGCTCATACTTCGGCCGTACCCTCCTTCGATCAGAATCGTTCCGCAAGAGTTATTGATGGTTCTTCCATTTAACCGAACGCAATGGACATCAAATTTCCCTGTTCTTCCTCTGGAATTGGAATTGACGTAATAGTTGTTTGAAGCACCCATTCCGTAGGGAGTGTCGAAATCATCATAGTGGTCATCATCGAAATGTCCCCCCTGATTATGTCGGTTTCTCTCTCCACGGTTTTTGGCCATAACGGTCATTACATCTCCGTTGGCAAATACATATTTAAGTTGAAGTCGTTTTCCCTGACGTTTAATGATCTTGGCATCCACCACCCAACGACGGTCTACAAAACCCCGCTTGCGGATATTTACCTTGCCAACTGCATCAATGCTGTTACTGTAATACGAGTATCCACTATTTCCATAATAGCCTCCATTACTGCAGCTTTGAGCAGAAGCAAATCCAATAATGCCAAAAATAAATGCGAATAAAAAGATTGCCTTTTTCATAACTAAACTGTTTGGTTATGAGAAAGACGGAAAGCTGCCCTTAAATATGTGTTAGGGCTTGGTTAAAGAAATGGTAAAGGTTGTTATCCTACCAGTGCTTCCTTTCTGATCAGCTTCTTACGCTCAGGGCCAGTTGAAACCATGGTAATAGGAACTTGCAACAGGCCTTCCAGCTTTTCAATAAAGGTTTGGGCATTAGCAGGAAGGTCCTCATAGCTGGTTGCATTATCCAGGTCAGTTTGCCAGCCAGGAAATGAATCGTAACAAACTGTCAATTCATTGCCCACCAGGTCATAGGGTAATTCATCTGTTCCCCCCTCATCACATTTGTACAGGATTCCTGCTTCAATTTGATCGAAGTTGTTGAGAACGTCAATCTTGGTAACCACCAACTGGGTGACCCCATTAAGCATGATCGTATATTTCAATTGAGGAATATCGATCCAGCCACAACGTCTAGGTCTGCCTGTGGTCGCTCCAAACTCAGCTCCCTCTTTTCTTAAGAATTCACCAGTTTCATTGTCCTGTTCAGTGGGGAATGGTCCGGAGCCAACGCGAGTGCAATAGGCTTTCGTGATCCCGATAACTTCGCCAATTTTTGAGGGAGCCACGCCCAAGCCGTTACAAACACCGGAAGTGACGGTGTTGGAACTAGTGACAAAGGGATAGGTTCCAAAGTCAATATCCAACATCGATCCTTGTGCACCTTCAGCAAGAATGCTCTGTCCGTTGGATAAGGCCTGGTTCACAAAATATTCTCCATCTACTTTTTTAAGTGACTTCAAAGTTTCAAGGCAAGTCATCCATTTTTCTTCTTCTGCCTCAAGGTCAAAATCGATAGGTGGATAGATCTCCAATAATTTTAGATGTTTCTTTTTTAGGTTTTGGTAGAGAGACATGAAATCTGGAGATTCAATATCTCCAACTCTTAATCCATTTCGGCCTGTCTTATCCATATAGGTAGGCCCAATTCCCTTTAAG
>JABDJM010000144.1 GCA_013002475.1 Saprospiraceae bacterium
CCAATCATTGGTTTGATCCTCCCAATAGAACATTCCATAGGGGCTTACGAAGTAGGCCGTTGATTCTGTACCTCCCTGATAAAATCCATCATTGATACGAAAGCCTGAAATATTGGGAGTGGTCAAATTTTGCCAGGAGGATCCTCCATCCTTTGTTCTGAAAACTTTGTCATTATTGTTATTGGTGTGAGCAAAAACCCATAACTCATTTTCATCCTCTGGATTAATGCTAATGAGTTTAGCTCCGGCAGGAAGTACCGCCGTGTTGGTCCAATTTATACCTTGGTCTGCGGAGCGAAAAACCTGATTGGCGCCATACACGCAATACAACACATCCGGATTGGAGCGTGACACCTCTATACCCGTTACTTTCTCCGAGCCAAAATTATGGAGCAATTCAAATGAAGAGCCATTGTCGATGGATTTCCAAAAGCCACCATCTTCGCCATTGGCCTCAGCTCCTAAATAAATATGGTGTACATATCTAGGATCTCTTTCTATCTCACTATGCTGGGCATGGAAATATGCTTCATGTGGAAATTTTGCCAGCTTTGAAGAGGATGTGAACTTTCCAACCTCGAAGGGATCTAAGATCCTTGTGTTGATATCCGAAAAATAGGTTTTGAAAGAATTTAAAACATCTACATAACCCGTCGGAGCTTCAGCTCCTCCCAAGCGGCTCGAGTTACCTACTCCGTAGACATTATATAAGGCCGTGTTTCCATTATGGTATCGGCCTCCAACTAGGACATCCTCATTCCAACCCTGACCTAATCCCCAGAAGTGTGAACCAGCGAGGCCATTTTTTCGTGACTCATGAGTTTGGAATTGATCGGTTGAATAATTGATCCCACCGTCTGTAGCCACCCAAACATCTTCGCCCAGAATATGGATGTCCTGTACATCAGGGTGAAACCATCTAACATCATTTGCGGATGGTGTTGAATAACCTCCTACCCTTTGCCAGGAGTTGCCGTCATCGCCTGAAATTGAAAGAGCCAAAACGCCGAGGAATAATTTTCCTGGTTCGGTATGCGAAGCATCAAATGCAAAATCATAAAAGGTTTGTGAAAAACCACTCGTTAGTCCAGAGGTTGCCAAATTGGGGTGATTGGTGTCGTGATAGGGTCCACCATCTTGCAAGGGGTTAGCCCATGATTCCCCAGAATCCTCACTTTGGTAGACTCCAATCCAGAAGTTGTCTTGAGCCTTATGGTTGCCCAACATAGCCACATACACTTTGTTCGGCTCGAGCGGTGTAACCGCGATAAGAGAGCCAAAGTCAACATGATCGACAAAATCCGGGTTCACCGGATCATACCAGCCTGTTGTTTTTTGAGTCCAGGATGATCCAGTGTCGGTAGACTTTAAAAATTCTGTGTAAGACAAGACTGGGTCATGTCTAAGCAAGTAGACAATGCTTGGGTCGGTAGGGTGAAAATTAATATCCCAATATCGTCCTGTGAACTGTGTTGTCCATGTTGCTCCGCCATCTTGTGTTTTGTAAAATCCATCAGGCCCCACTGCGAAAACAATATTTGGGTTACTGGGATGGATAACGATTTGGTAGACGTGGTTTACAGCGAGCGCCGCCTCCCAGGTGTTGCCCATATCCAGAGAACGATAAATTTGGCCTCCTCCTGCCAGGTATACGATGTTCTCATTTGAGGCGGCAACCTTAATATCAGTAACACCACCAATATCCTCCCCTTTGGTAATTAAGTCCCAGTTCAATCCTTTGTCAACAGATCTCCAGGCACCTTGTCCTTCAGTCCCTGCAAAGAGCAAATTGGGATTAGTGACCGATTGATCCATGCAATACACATTGATTTGCCAACTTACCGGGATTACACCAAGTTGACCATCATTGGCGTAGGTTTCAAAGGGTCCAAGGCAGGACCAGTAGTCCGCCCTCCCCTCCTTCAGCTGGGATCGTTTATTCTTGAGCTGGTTAACAAATAGCTTTCTCGCCTCGTTTTCATACTCAATAAAACCCTCATCAGTTACATAGGTAGCGGTTTGAAAAAGCCAGTTCTTATAATTTTGAGTGTGCAGGTTTTTCTCAAATTGATTTGTCTTATAAAATTGTTCATAAAGATCTATCACTTCATAAACGTTTGGATTTTCGGCATACATGAGATGCACCCATGCTGGTTCAGATTCTTGAAGGATAGGAACGCTTTTAAAAAAGTGATCTTGATTTTGGGAAATAAGAGGAGAATAGGTTAAGAATAATATTGTAACCAGCGAAGCGAATTTCATTTGATTAGCTTTTTCGGAATAGCAAAAAAAATATTAGGAATCAGCATTGATCATTTCGAAGCGTACTTTGCCATTACCACTTTTCTAACCAATACCACCATTTCATTTGGGATCCATTGAAATTAAATAAAGTGTACAATTTACACTTACCCACATTTTAAAATATACTTGTGATACACTCAAATATTATTTACTTTTGGAAACACCTACCGTAATTCCCCAATCATACGAAAATAATCTAAGCTAATAGGGTAAAGGCCCTAGGGCTAATCTATTTATTTAACCTTAAATATTGTTAAACATGAAATCAACTTTTACAGTCGTTTTATTCTTATCCATTCTTTTCTTTGGATATCAAACTGAGACACAAGCTCAGCGGAATTGTGGCACCATGGAATACCTGGAGCAACAAATTGAAAGCCAGCCAGACTTGCTTCAAAAAATGGATGAGATTGAACGATTCACTGAAAGGTATATAGAATCACAAGCGGGAGAGGCACGAGGAGAGATTTATACTATTCCTGTGGTAGTACATGTGGTGTATAAAACGAATGCACAAAACATTAGTGATGCTCAGATCTTTTCTCAGATCCAAATCTTAAATGAAGATTTTCGACGGATGAATGCGGACGCAGACAATACATGGTCTCAGGCAGCTGATAGCGAAATTGAGTTTTGTTTGGCCACCATAGCTCCAGACGGAAGTTCAACTAGTGGCATTCAAAGAAGAAAAACTAATAAGCCCTCTTTTAGCGCAAATGACAATGTAAAATTTAATAATAAGGGAGGCCTGAATGCATGGCCAGCAGCGGACTATTTAAATATCTGGGTTTGTAATCTCGGTAGTGGTTTATTAGGTTATGCTCAATTTCCAGGTGGAAATCCAGCGACTGACGGAGTTGTTAATGACTATGCATATTTCGGTGATATCGGTACGGCGACCGCTCCATATGATCTAGGAAGGACATGCACGCATGAAGTCGGGCACTGGTTAAACCTTCGCCATATTTGGGGTGATGGAGGATGCTCTGTAGATGATTTTGTTTCTGATACCCCTTTGTCTGATGCTTCAAATGGTGGCTGTGCTGTTGGCCATGTTTCATGCGGATCAGTAGATATGGTTCAGAACTACATGGACTACAGCTATGACAGTTGTATGAACCTTTACACTTCGGGCCAATCTGATAGAATGCGAGCATTATTTGGTCCTGGAGGAGAAAGAGTAAGTTTGCTATCCTCGCAGGGTTGTGGAGGTGGAACCCCTCCACCAGACCCGGAGATTTGCGATAACGGAATCGATGATGACGGTGATGGTCTTACAGATTGTGAGGATCCGGATTGCAGTAATGCTTCAAATTGTCAAACTTCAAATCCAGAGATTTGCGATAACGGAATTGATGATGATGGTGACGGTCTAACAGATTGCGCAGATTCAGATTGTAGCAATGCTTCAAATTGCCAGCCAACGGGTTCCTGTGATACACCAACAGGATTATTTGCATCTAACATCAAGCCTAAAAAGGCAAGATTGAATTGGGATGCAGTGGGAGCAGCTTCCAGCTACAATGTTCAGATTAGGGCAGTGGGTGGTAATTGGCAAACCTTTAATACCGGAGGGACCAGCATAAATATTTCCGGATTGAGTAATGGCACAACTTATGAATGGCAAGTGCAGTCGGTGTGCGGTGGGGAAAGTAGTGCATACTCTAGTCCCGTTTGTTCTTTTACCGCAGGAAATTCAGGTTCTGGAGCCTGCACCTCGAGTAGAGTAGCAGTCTTAGCACCAAGTTTCGAGATCTTCCCAAATCCGGCTACAGACCAAATAAATGTTCATGTCTCTGATGCCATAAGTGGTACAACATCCATTTCCATACTTGATCTGTATGGGAAAGTGGTTATGTCAATTCAGGAAGATCAGTTTACCCAGCGAGCAATTGCATTAGGCAACTTGCAATCTGGATTATATCTGATACGTCTTGATTACGGTGACGGAGAATATTCGATCAAGAAGTTTATGATAGCTAAATAAGATATTTTTCTTCAATGGAAACCCGGTCTTTTCTAAGGCCGGGTTTTTTTATGCATTTTGAAGTATAGAGCATAAAAGATGACAGCTTAGGATAACGCCTCAACCGCTAATAATCCTTTCTAGAAAATCTCCGACATAATAAGCAACTATTGCAGCTATAGCACCCAGGGCAAGAGTTTGAAGGATCCCTTTCCATTTTGGGGTGTGATTTACAACGGATTTTGTCGCACCAACGATGATGAATCCGCAAGCGGTCAATATGGATGTCCACAAGAAAAGATCAACTGGTAACGGGGAGAAATAGTCGAACACATAAATGGTAAGCGGTATCAATCCAATGAGTAAAAAGGAAACATAAGTAACGGTCCCGATCCAGAAGGGAGACTTATCGTCTCTGAGCATTTCCAATTCTTCCTTCATCATGACATCCACCCATCGATCTTTATCACTGGTTATGACATCTACCACTTGCTCGAGGAGTTTTCCTTCAAAGCCCAGTTTCTGGTAGGCCTCGGTAACTTCAGCACGCTCCCGCTCAGGAAAGTTTTCAACCTCCCAGTATTCACTGGCCTTATACTTATCATAATTGTCATGATCCGTTTTTGCAGATAAATAAGCTCCAACAGACATCGAAAATCCGTCTGCCAACAAGTTGGCAAAACCAAGGATGATGATAATAGCTGAATCTAATCCTGCTCCAACCGATCCGGCAACCACCGCAAAGGTGGTAACGCAACCGTCGATCCCACCATAGACAAATTCACCCAGGTACCTTTCCAGCCTCCGGTCGTGT
>JABDJM010000145.1 GCA_013002475.1 Saprospiraceae bacterium
TTTTGGAATGCAAGCACGCTTGTACTCTTCCTCTATTTTACCATGCTGGGAGGTTCCTTTCCCGGTAGCTTTCCTGATTTAAAGCCAAATGATTTTGAGAGCCCGGACTCCATTGATCTATCCTATGACATCTTTTATCTGGGTTGTGTTGGCGATAGCGCCGGGGCAAATGTCCAGGTGAATATCACAGGAAATCATGCACCCTTTACCACAGATTGGTCAGATTGGAATACAGAAGCCATTTGGACCTTTGAGAATTCCATGAATGATACTTCGGGTAATGCTCATAACCCAACCGGATTTTTTGGAAATAAGATGTACGCTAATTCAAGTCCACAGGGAAATTATTCTTTTGCTTTTGATGGCAATACCACAATTCAGTATAATGCCCCTGGTGGCTTTATGGAAACAGATTATGGGACTAGGACCATTTCTGGATGGATTAGACCTGCGGCCTTATCAGGATATCAAACCATATTTGAAGAAGATGGAAATGGTTCTGGTCTGGCCATTAGGTTGAACAACAATATTCTTGAGGTGGGATTAATGGGGACCATTGGCCTTTCATCTTCTTCGAATACGTATAGTGCTCCTTATCCAAATGATGGAGCCTGGCACCATATTGCTCTGACCTATGACGCAGGAAGTATATTTCTTTACCTGGACGGTGTACAGCAATTTTCGATCCTGACCCCTTATGTTTTCATGTTTACTTACAATGGTGCTGGTGGTATAGGAGGTACTTTGGGGAATGACGCCTTTCTGAATGCCAACCCAAATTTTTACACTGGACTGATAGACCATTTTACATATCATAATCTTGCTCTCGATAGCATTCAGGTTGTCAATCTTATGCTAAACAACGGGTATAGGGATAGTCTGGCGGTTGGATCGTATACAATTACCGTTTGGGATACGCTGGGTTGTAAGGACCAACTTTTGGTGGAAGTGGCGGAACCAGATACCCTTAAGATCGATTTCATAAATGATTTCATGGCCAATACTTGTCCGGGAGGAGCAGTAGGATCTGCGACTGCCACCGCGGTTGGTGGCACAGCTCCCTATTCATTTCTTTGGACTAGTGGAACGACTACTGCAACTGGTGAAAATCTTGGAGAAGGATGGAATTATGTAACGGTTACCGATGCCATTGGCTGTACTGCCTATGATTCGGTAATGGTCCTGCTTGACTCCATGAGCTACAATATTATTCCTGAATCCTGTCCAGGTGCGGGAGATGGAGCCATTCTGGCAACGGCACAACAGGGATTTGTTTCGGGCTACACTTTACTTTGGTCAACGGGAGAATCGACAAATTTAGTGGATGATCTTTCCTTAGGTTCTTATTATCTCACCATTTTTGATAATCGGGGTTGCAGTTATATTGATACCATTTTTGTCGATCAGACTAAAACCAATATTTCATTTATTGGGGATGTTACTGATGTGACTACCTTCGGAGGTTCGAATGGGGCAATCGATCTGACCATTCTCACCGGAACCCCCTCTTACTCTTATTCCTGGTCAAATGGTGCGACAAGTGAGGACATTTCAGGGATCCCTGCTGGCGATTATTTCGTTACTGTTACAGGGGCAAATGGTTGTTCAAAAATAGATTCCTTCACGGTCATTGAACTGATCGCTTCAGGTAATTTGAGAAAAAGTGTAGATAAGGATTCAGTACTTACTGGAGAGACCTTCACTTATTTTTTGCAATATGCATGTGCAGGTACGACCACTGGTTGCGATTCAGTGATCCTTATTGATACTTTGCCTGCTGAAGTAGATTTCGTTTCCCTTTTTGAAAATCCCGCGCATTCTACCAATTCCTATTATGATGCAGGGGCTAACCGTGTCGTATTTGAAATAAACAAAGAAAATGGAACCGTACTAAATCAATTAACAACAGGAACAGTATCGGTTACCGTCAGATTTCCAAACGGAACAACCCCAAATGGAACTCTGGCAAACAACCAAGCCTGGTTGACAGCGAAAAATCTTGCTCCCGGCCCCAGTGAGATAATCAACACAAAAGCACTGGCTGGGGAGAAGTGGACCATCGACAAAACTTTGGGAACGGTCGTGGCATACACAGACAGGACCTATACTTACCAGATAGATTTTCAGGACACGGCCTCTTCATTGTTTGGTTTTGAAAATGTCTACAGTATCCAGGTGATCGATACCTTGCCTGCAGGCGTAACTTTTCTTTCTGCTAATCTGGGGGGGACTTATGATGGAATAACCAACACTGTTACCTGGAATCTAGGAGACAGGTTAGCCTCCGATATGGGTCTGGTTACCAGCCTGACAGTAGATATCCAGTTTCCTTCTACGACTTTTTCAACGGGTGATTCTTTGATGAATTCAGTGGTTGCGATTGGAGCACCGGTGGGACAAGGGCAACAAGAAATTGCTGCCGACACTACCCTGAACTTCATAGATGACCCAAGTATTTCAGGATTAACAGATAAGTGGACGAGTTCCTCCCGACATCGACTAGGTTCTCAGATCAATTGGGACATTGAGGTCCAAAACACGAGTGACGTCCCTGTAGATAGTTTTGTGCTTACCGATTCTATTCCTACCCAGGTGGGTTTAACCGGTTTTGAGTCTGGAGGGTATGTTGGTGATGGGTCAATTAGTTTGACCATTCGATATCAAACGAACCTGAGTTCCACATGGCAAGTGGTTCCAGGAAGCCCCTTTGATGAAAACAATCAATTTATTGATGTAAGTACCCTTGGCTTGGGAGCAGGAGAATTCATTTCTGTTTTGGAATGGGACTACGGTACTGTGC
>JABDJM010000151.1 GCA_013002475.1 Saprospiraceae bacterium
AGCCTACCCAAGACTAAAGCTTAAATACTTTCAGGAGGGATACCTAAATTACTTCCTGAGCTATGAACCTTTCTATCTAGGGGGCTTTATGATGCTGGAGTGGTTGTTCCGGGGGCTTTTAGTGATAGGAATGGTGAAATACTTAGGGCACAGAGCAATTCTTCCCATGGCAGCCTTATATTGCCTTATCCACTTTGGAAAACCCATGGGTGAGTGCATCAGCTCTATCTTCGGTGGATACCTCTTGGGCGTCTTTGCCTATTACAGTCGCTCCATTTGGGGAGGGATCATCGTTCACATGGGGATCGCCTTTATGATGGACCTTGCCGCTCTCCTGGCTTGGTTCTTAAAAAGCTAAACATGGCATTCGTTTGGTCATACAAAGGAAAAATAAAGCAACGTCAGCCCTACTTTCAGGAGCTTGCCAGGAACTTTGGTTTAGGCTATCAGGAAAAAGATGAGGAAGGCTTTGTGACTTTTTTAAAAGACATCAAGATCTTTAAAATTGGACGTCCACAAAAGCAGATAAACAACATCGTTTTTTCGGAGGAGGATGATCCCATGGAAAACTTCTATTTCTTCGATTACCATTATGTAATCTCTACTGGAAACTCTACCCAGATCATTGATCAAACAGTTTTCTTTGGACAAAGCAAAAAGCTTCTCCTCCCTGAATTTGAGTTAGTACCAAAATCATTCTTCCACCGGGTGGGAGAGTTTTTTGGAAGAAAAAAACCTGACCTGGGAGATCCTTGGCTTACAGAAAAGTTTTTATTGAAGACTGAGTCTCCCAAAGTTTTAGAATGGATCAATGAAAAAGAATTTCTGGATATCCTGGAAAGGAATCCCAAGCTCAGGATCTATGGATACAACTTTCAGCTTGTTCTTTTTAAGCATAGGAAGCTGGCAAAGCGACAAACACTTCAGACAGTATTTCATTCCTATCGGACTCTCTATGAATTTTTCAAATCAAGGAAAGATTTTCTAAAAGGAGGCCTGGATCAGGCAAAGTGAACAAGCATCCTGAAAAAGGCATAGAAAGTTGCTACCCAAAGTAACAGGATCAGGGCAAGCTTCAAAACAGTATTCATTCCTTAAACTGTATATGGTTATTGATTTTTATCAATCAATTCGATGACGGAAGTCCTATTAGAATTGGAAGGTATTTGTGAGGTTAGTGTGCTATGATAGTATTAAAACAGAAGCTTTATAAATCAGTGATGAAAAGCACGAAGCAATTTTTCACTTTGTTATTCGTCGCATTCCTGCTCATCCTTTCTAGTTCAAAAAGTTACGGACAAGAAACCTATAGTTCAATACTAAATGATATTGACAGACGCGAGGGAGTTGAAATCGGACAATTGGAATGGCAATTGAAGGATCCGGGATGGTGGCAATATTCTCCAAGTTGTGACGCGAGCAAATGGATTTCAGTTGGCGACAATTATGAACGCCGGGATGATTACCGTGCTCGTTGCGATTTGCAGGTTCACGATTACGAAACGGAAGTGGTTCCTACACTTACTGAAGCAGTTGAAATCAATGTACCTGAAGACGGTAGAATACTCATTTATTATGAGCTAAAGGAAGAAGAGGGATACGAGCTGGAACCCAACCTATCTGCCCATTTGCATTCTGATAGAGGTCCAGTGCAATCTATACATGGGTGGCTGGGTGGTAAAAACAAATTTTTGCCTTCGCCCGCCCATGATAATGACTTTTTTTCAGCCGTATATAAAGGCGATAAAATTGTAGTAAAATCGGAGGCCCGCTTGCGCTCTGGTCCAGGCGAGAGAGCCTTCTTTCCTTGTGATTTAAAAGTCAAGGCTTTTTTGTTGCCCTCTGGGGGACCAAAGATTAAGATACCTGATGGAGGAACAGATAATAACAAGGAAGGAAAGGTTTTGTCTATAAATGGTCCAACCTTCGAAGGGTGTTATACTTCAGAATCCGGGAATGGCCCTTGGAAAGAAGTTAAAGTTGGTGATCCAGTATATATCGATCGCTTCTACAAAACTGATAAGAATACTGGAGCAGAACTGCGGTTACCATCTCCTCATAGCGACACAAGGATAAAACTCAGGCGGAATACGAAAATCAGAATTGTTAAACGCATACATAAAACTAAGAGGAGTGGTGTATTTCTAGTTGTAGGGAGGTTAATGTCTTTATTTGGAGGTGACAAATCTAAAGGATATGCTGTCGAAACTTATAATTGCATTGCGGCAGTTGAAGGAACAGAGTTTGAGGTGGCATATGATAGTTTATTAAAGCAATCGACCGTTTCAGTATCTGAAGGGGAGGTTAATGTCAGTTGTAAAAATGATCCGCTGAAGTCACATAATCTAATTGCTGGCGAAAAGGCAACAGTGAATGACGATTGTCTCCTTCAAAAAAGTAATGGAGTCCATGACCCAAGAGTTCAAAATCCCGAACCTACCACTGTAGCCACAATGAACCTTGATAAAACATCCTTTGAACCAGGCGAGATGATCAATGTACATTTTAAAGCGCCAGGCACCTTTCCCAATAATGCATGGATTGGTATCATTCCGTCCAGCATCCCACATGGAAGCGAAGAAGAAAATGAGAAGCATGACGTGGCCTATCAATATCTGGACAAACGAACTTCAGGAACATTCTCATTTAGAGCTCCAGCAATCGAAGGTAACTACGACTTTAGAATGCATAATACCAGTTCAAATGGCAAAGAAGTGACCCATGTTTCTTTTACAGTACGCAAAAGTATTGACCTCAATAGTGTACCGACAATAAGACTAGACAAAACATCTTTTCAGCCAGGAGAGATGATCAATGTACATTTTACTGCACCCGGCAGCTTTCCAAATAATGCATGGATAGGTATCATTCCGTCCAGCATCCCACATGGGAGCGAAGAAGAAAATGAGAAACATGACGTGGCATATCAATATCTGAACAAACGGACTTCAGGAACATTCTCATTTAGAGCTCCAGCAATCGAAGGTAGATATGACTTTAGAATGCACAATACCAGTTCAAATGGTAAAGAAGTGACCCATGTTTCTTTCAGAGTAATTAGTTTTTAAATCCGATCGAAAATAAAATCGCGGGTTGAAGGTTTCAGTAAACCTACAGGCCTGGATCAGGCATAGTGAACAAGCATCCTGAAAAAGGCATAGAAAGTTGCTACCCAAAGTAACAGGATCAGGGCCGAAACGAAACCGTTTCTTCTTTCATTAGACTTTCTGAAATATTGTTGGCTGATTACAAAAAGGAGTCCCACAAATAGAAGGCCGACAAGAAGCAAAACAAAAAAAGAAATGGATTCCATCAGGCTTTCGCTGCGGATTTCATATTGCGAAGTGCCCGGGTAAGTTGTTCCTGTGTTTCCTTTTTGAGTGGAACCAAAGGAAGACGGACCTCTGTTTGGCAAAGTCCCAAAAGGTTTAGCAAGCCTTTGATGCCTGCGGGATTCCCATCGGCATACAGAGGTTTATGAAAATCCAACAATTCCAAATGTCTTTCCCGTGCTTTGTCAAAATTCCCGATTAAAGATTCCTGGATCATTGAATTTGTTTGAACCGGCAATGCATTAGCAATTACAGAGATGAGGCCTTTCCCTCCACAGGACATCAGGCCCAGCGCTGTGGGGTCATCCCCACTTAGTACGTCAAAACCTTCCGGGGCATGTTTGATAATCTGACTTCCCTGAACTATATCTCCGGAAGCCTCTTTAACGGCCACTATATTGTTGTGTGCTTCCGCCAATCGAAGAGTGGTTTCAGGCAAAACATTAGATCCTGTTCTTCCGGGTACATTGTATAAGATCACAGGAAGCGGCGAAGCATCGGCCACCCGCATATAATGCTGATAAATTCCTTCCTGGCTTGGCTTATTATAGGATGGCGAACTGCTCAATATCCCATCAAAGCCTTCAAAATCAAATTCTTTGATCCGATCCAACAGGGCGGTCGTATTGTTTTGACCAAAATATCCTGCAACGACCGGAAGTCTTCCCCGGTTAATATTCTTTACGCAATCAAACACCGCTAAACATTCCTTACTAGTAAGAGTCACAGATTCTCCCGTGGTTCCAAGAGCAACTAAATAATCAACTCCTCCCTCGATCACATGGGCTGTGATCTTTTCCAAAGCAGGAAAGTCTACCCTCCCATTTTTCATGGGGGTAACCAAAGCAACTCCTAATCCTCTAAATTTTGACATGCTATTGCGTGTTCATTTTTTTTGTAAAAAATTCTACCTGGTCTAGAAAATTCCGTTGATTGGTAGAATTAGTTTCTATCATCAGATCAAATGCTAAGGTATTTTGTATGGATGGCCCCACCCGCAATTTGGCGATAGACCTTGCTGCAATATCCACTAGTGACTGGGCATCAGAGAGACAAAACAACAGATCAAAGTCTGTCCTTACAAATTGCTCGACCTTTTCACTTTTGTTTTTCCCGATCCAGGATAATTCAGTATTGCAAAAATGATCGAAGGTGTAGTTAGGTTGGTTTTCTTTCTCGTTTAGATATCCAAGCAGCTTTACTTTTTTGTCTTGCTTTTTTAACGACTCTGCATAATGCAAAATTGCCTTTCTGTCATCCAGGCCGGTGGCATCAAAAAGGATTCCAACAGAGTGCACCGAATCAAAATTCGTTGATTCCCTGATAGCAGAATGAGACTGCACCTCTTTGAGGATCATGCGGTCATGTAATCTGTGTCGTATTTTTTTTATGAATTCCAGAGGTCAAAGAGATTGGTGAATGTTGATTGCTAATTGTTGATTGTTGATTGCAAATGCTAATTGGAGAAATCAACAATAATCAATCTCTCCAATTAACAATCTTTCCTAGTCTTGTTCATTTGGCACCTCAACTTCCTTTGCGGCAAATCTTCCCATCTTACTATACTTATCGATCCTTTGCCTGATCCTTTCTTCAGGATCGAGTTCCTGCAATTCTGCAATGGCTTTTTTAATATGCCGCTTTAGCAACTTGGTCATTTCTTCGGCCTGGGTATGAGCTCCTCCTGTGGGTTCTTTAATGATCCCATCGATGAGGCCAAAGTCATACATATGATCCGCAGTTAGCTTTAATGCTTCTGCCGCTTGTTCTTTATAATCCCAACTCCTCCAAAGGATCGAGCTACATGATTCCGGACTGATCACCGAGTACCAGGTATTTTCCAGCATGTAGATCCTATCCCCCAAACCAATACCAATTGCCCCTCCACTTGCTCCTTCGCCAATCACCACACAAACGATAGGCACGGTCAATTGGGCCATTTCTACCAGGTTCCTGGCAATCGCCTCAGCCTGTCCCCGCTCTTCAGCCTCAATGCCGGGATAGGCTCCCGGAGTGTCGATCAGACAAACAATCGGGTGTCTGTAGCGCTCAGCCAGCTTCATCAACCGAAGAGCTTTTCGGTAACCTTCGGGATTCGCCATCCCAAAATTCCGGTACTGCCGCATTTTGGTATTGCCACCCTTTTGATGACCGAGGATCACCACATTCTGCCCATCCAGATTTCCCAACCCTCCTACGATGGCTTTATCATCGCCAAAGTATCGATCGCCTTGAAGTTCCACGAACTTCTTGCACATCTGTTCTATATAGTATAGGGTATGGGGACGCTCAGGATGCCGACTTAGTTGCACCTTTTGCCATCCGGTCAGGTTGGAATAGATCTTCTTTTGGGTCTTCTTTATTTTGGATTCCAGCTCTTGAATTTTATCAGAAAGGTCTATCTCCCCTGCCTGGGCGACCTCCTTCATCTTTTCGAGCTGTTCGTATAAGGCCTCCAGCGGTTTCTCGAAGTCTAGGAAAATCATACGATCAATTTTGGTCCAGGATACTGCTAATTAATACGAATTGAAGTTTCAGTGATTGTGGTAGGTAATGCTAATGCCTGGACAATATGCAATTTTTAGCCTTGGGGGCGACAGGTAAAAGTAGGCAAGAAAAGGCAGGAAAAACGGCTTTTTGAACCGATTTTTAGGATTTTTCCATCGAAATCACTGAAAATCAAGCAGCTCAGAGCATAATTCGCTCAACCTCGTAAGCCTCGGCAAAGTCCATTTGATGGAGTTGAGTATAGGGCCTCTTGTGGAAATTCCGGATATAATCCGGTTTCATGTAATACTTATCCCCTTGAGATTTATGATAGGAAAGGGATCTTACCTTTTTCTCCACTAGATCTCGGGTCAACTCATAGAAGAAATTGGGCTGGAATTGGGCG
>JABDJM010000339.1 GCA_013002475.1 Saprospiraceae bacterium
ACCCAATATCGAGGTGAAGGTTCCAATGAACAAGGAGGGAGTAAAAGCTATTTCCTGGTTTACCGAGCATGGAATTAAAACGAATTGCACCTTGGTCTTTTCTGCAGGCCAGGCAATTCTGGCCGCAAAGGCCGGAGCCACCTATCTTTCTCCCTTCATAGGAAGGATCGATGATATTAACTGGGATGGGATGGGACTGATCAGGCAGATCGCCGAACTGTATGCCATTCAGCAGTGGGACACAGAGATCCTAGCAGCTTCTATCCGTAGTCCAAAACACATCGTGGAGGCGGGGCTTTCTGGAGCTGACATTGTCACCTGCCCACTTAAATCAATCTTGGGCTTGCTAAAGCATCCGCTGACAGATATCGGGTTGGAAAAATTCCTTGCCGATCATGCTAAGGCCAACGCTTCCTCTGAAGCGCAGGTTTAAATTCAGACTTATGAAAAAGATTTTTCACTTGTCCTCTTGCTCAACTTGCCAGAGGATCATAAAAGAATTGGGTCTTGGAAAAGATTTTGAGTTCCAGGACATCAAGGAGAAAAACATTTCTGCCAAGGAACTGGATGCACTAAAGAAAAAGGTGGGAAGTTTTGAAGCTCTTTTTAGCCGCCGGGCAATGAAATTCCGAAGCCTGGGACTGAACGAAATGAGCTTATCAGAAAAAGATTACCGTAAATACATTTTGCAAGAATATACATTCCTGAAAAGACCCGTTATCCTTATTGGTGATGAGGTCTTTGTAGGTAATGCAAAGAGCGTAGTTGCTGCCGCGAAAAAAGCTTTGGCCAATGGATAAGATGGATGTTGCGGCATGGTTCAAAACTCTGCAAGACCAGATTTGTGCAGGGCTTGAAGGCCTGGATGGAAAAGCCCGGTTCGAGGAGGACCTCTGGGAGAGGTCAGAGGGCGGCGGAGGAAGAACGAGAGTATTGCAAGATGGGAACCTCATAGAAAAAGGCGGTGTAAACTTTTCCATAGTTCATGGTAAATTAAATCCAAAGGCTGCTAAGGCCTTAAAAATTGAGGCCTCAGAGTTTTTCGCTTCCGGCGTGTCAATAGTTCTTCACTCACGAAATCCCTTCGTTCCGATCATTCATATGAATGTCCGCTATTTTGAAGTGGACGAGGGAAGCTGGTGGTTTGGCGGAGGGATAGATCTAACTCCCATTTTTGTATTTGAGGAAGACGCTCAGTTTTTCCACCAGAAACTTAAGGAGGTATGCGATAAGTCCCATTCGGAATTTTATCCCAGGTTCAAAACCTGGGCAGACGATTATTTTTGGCTTACTCACAGAAACGAGGCTCGAGGAATAGGAGGGATCTTTTACGATCGCTTAGGAGAAGAAGAAAAAATAAGCAAGGAAGAATTGTTTGAATTCACCAAGAATGTAGGAGAAGCCTTTGTTCCAATTTTTTCGGAAATCGCCAACCGGCGAAGAAATATTGAATTCACTGAAAAGCATTTGGAATGGCAATCTCTGCGCAGAAGCCGATATGTAGAATTCAATCTGGTCTGGGATAGAGGGACAAAGTTTGGATTGGAAACTGGAGGACGTACTGAGTCTATCCTTATGAGTCTGCCTCCAATCGCAAAGTGGAACTATAACCATTCTCCGGAAGAGGGTTCCGCGGAATTTGCTACTCAAAAATTTCTAAGGAAAGGTATTGATTGGGTTAATTACAAAGTATCTGTATAGGAGATGTTGTAATCGAATTGCTGACATTCCCGGCCCGATCAGTAAGGGTTATTTCATAGGTCAGCTCGTCCACCGGAAAATCCTCCCATTGATCGCAAATCTCGTTCAGCTCTGGATTGATGCAGCAAACTGTATATACTTGCAGGTAAATCTCTCCACTTATCCCGTATTTCTCGTTGGGGTTTGGAACAAAAGGCAGAGAGAAAAATTGACTTTCAAGTCCTGTCCGACTATCGATCATGCTAAGATTAATATCATTTCCTTCTGTACCTATATCACCATCTCCATCGGTAAAAGAAAGAACTACGGTCGTTGTGTCCTGAAATGCATTCCCTTGTATCATTTGAGATTTGGAAATTGACTCAAAAGTGATCACAGGTTCAATCGGATAATCCTCAGGTTGTACACAAGCCTGCTGGACAGTAAGAGTCCCAAGAATCAAAAAGGTAAGCAGGTGGATTTTGTGCATAATCATTAAACGGAGTCTGGCCGTTTTTAGTTTTATAAATAGTCGCATCTTTAATCTATGTCTCTGGAAAACAAAAGACGGACGGAAATTATCAATAAATTAAAGGATTCCACCACTCCTTTTCAAGACTTAGCGCTGGAAATCTTTGAATACCAGTTTGCTTTTAATCCAATTTACCAGCGCTATTGCCTATTCCTGGAAAAAACGCCAGATTCTGTTGGTCAAATGCCAGAGATCCCGTTTTTGCCCATTTCCTTTTTCAAGGAGTTCAAGATTCAAACGGGGTCCTGGGAACCTCAAGTGATTTTTCAAAGCAGTGGGACATCGGGTATGACTCCATCAGAGCACCTTCTCAGAGATAAACGCTGGTACTCTGATTCTTCCGTAAGAACCTTTGAAACTATGTTTGGCCTACTTGATGAATTTGCCATCCTCGCTTTGCTTCCAAGCTATTTGGAAAAGGGAAATTCATCGCTGGTCTTTATGGTTGAGCAATTCATGAAAAGATCTGCTAACCCCGAGAATGGATTTTTCCTGCACGATACCGATGCATTGATCTCTTCTCTAAAAGATCTTAAAGATAAAGGGCAAAAAACCCTACTCATCGGTGTGAGTTATGCCTTGCTTGATCTAAAGGAAAAGATAGCTCCGGAATTCGATCAGCTAATGGTTGTTGAAACGGGTGG
>JABDJM010000241.1 GCA_013002475.1 Saprospiraceae bacterium
GTTAAACCCTACTTTAAAAAACTCGCCGCCATCTGAGTGATGGTTTTCAACCAGCGTATAGAAAAAGCCACTTGAGCCATCTCTTACTTTGATGGTATGCCTTTTATTATCAGCTTCGAGATCAGCATCACCACCGATCATTTGGATCTTGTAAACCCCATTAGGAAGATCAACCCGGAAGATTAACTCTCCTGCTTTTGTGCCAATGAATTGATCATACAGTTCAATCGGATGGTAGTTCCTGTCATTCGGACTTGGGTCGATACCGGAGATGTCCGTATAACCGTATCCTAGAGTTTCATCGTATAGGAAATTATCACCGCCCTGGACAACTTTGACATATTCGGTTTCTGGAGCCGTGCGACTTGCTTGTGTTTGTCCATCAGCACCAAAAGCGAAGGCCTTTGAAATTTCTGTTTTCTGAATGGCCTGGCATATTTCTAATTGAGCATTAGCCCAATTTCCATGATCGCATTTGGTGCCATCACCGGCATCCATTGTGCGAAGTAAAAGTCTGTTTGCATAACCTACATCGAGGCTGATAAACTCTGGTGCGTCGCCGGGCCGTAGAGTGTCACTCCTGAAATTTAGTTCCTGGTCTACCCAAACTTCGAAAAGGACTGACCCTTCCAAGCAAGTCCTGCTACTGATTCCAATGCTTGCAGAAAATACATCGTATTTACAATCCAGGTTGTAGGCAACTTCACTATATGCGTGTGTTCCCAAACCTCTGGAAAATGGAATGCCACCGATAAGGATCGCCTGGCCATCTCCCTCACCGATATCTCCCACATCCTGATTGATTTCAACAGGGCCCCAGCCATTCTCCGGGACATTGGCAAAAGGAAGCTCGCCAAGTGGAAGGATCTGACAAGGACCGATCGAACTTTCATCCAGGCCATTTATCCACTCTGTCAATAATGCCATATAGTTTTGGTCAACTATATTTTTTGCAATTGGAGGCATTTTGTCTGCCTCCACACTATTGTCTCTCAACCACAATTCCGACTCTTCAGGATGTTGTGGAACGACCATTTTAGCACCAAAGGGTGTGGTGTGGCTAAGGCCAAATTCGTTTACCAGATTTTTCTCAGAAAGTGGGGTTGTAAATCGTGCATCAAAAACTCCTTCGACCCCACCTGGCTGATGACAGTGGGCACAGTTAGCATCCAGGTAGCTCATTACCTTCACCTCCGTAGAAGCCTCCTGATCATCCAGGGAGTAGGATCGGGCCAACTGATCTGGATCCGAAAGTGGATCCCCCAGAAAAATGTCCAGGTGATCCAGAGTGGTTAATTGATTGTCGACCACTCCTGAGGGGTATAGGTAATCTCCATTCAATTGGTGAGTCTTAACCCCTAATACAAATCCGGAGTTAGGATTATGACAAGCATCGCATTGTAATCTGCTTGGATATTCCCAGGTTTGATCAACCATGGAACCATCGCTCAATTCAACAGGATAACTTTCGCTTAACCCTGAGCTCAATAATTCTGCATCGGTTCCTTCTTCATTCCATTTATAGGTTAACCCATAGGCATTGCCTTCCATGTCGACGATATAAAATCTTGTTTCCAGGCGGCGAAGCTCGGTAGGGTCATTTTCGCTTACAGGAAGATCAAAATGTTTAATAAAAACGCTTCCTCCAGGGAACTGCCAGGGAGCAAGAGGAGAAAAGGCGATCTTTTCATTGTCGGTATCATGGATTCCATCATTAGGTATGGCCATCCATCTTTGCTTTGCGGCTCTGTCTGACCAAAGTGGAGAATTTACCTTGTAAGGGATGAATCCAGGTGCCGGACTTAGCGTTTCAAGATCTGAAAATGCACCGGTTTCTGATAGTAGGTTTGGTATGGGTGCTGGCGGAGCCTGATCCAATACCATTCTCATGATTGTGCCGCCATCCTGATTGGTACCGTTTAGATTTAGTAGAAAGATATCTCCTGCGTCGTTGGTTGCGAAAGAGCTTAAGCCCCTCTTTCCCCCCAGACCTAAGTCGGCCATGGTCGTCAATAGGATCACCTCATCGGTCACCGGATTTAAGGACCAGATATTTCCGTTGCTGTGATCTCCAAACAAATAGAACCCATCAAGGACATGATTCCATTTTTCTCCTCTGTAAACAATACCACCGATCACTGCAACACCGATAGATCTGTGATAGTCGAATTTTGGGGGAGTCTCCAGGCCAATAAGCTCTGAAGGCTTAGCAATTGTCCCTGGAAAGTTTCCTTCCTTATATGGCCATTGGGCGTTACCACCTTTTGGAAGAATGGTAATTTCTTCCCTCGACCCGTGACCGACATCGCCTATCCAGATCTGGCCGGTCAGTTCATCATAGTCAGCCCTATGTGGGGAGCGAAGACCCAAACCGTAAAATTCCTCCAGGGTGCTTCCGGATTCATCCACAAAAGGATTGTCATTCGGAATAGAATAACCTTGTGTGTAAACTTCGGGAAAGCCTTCAGGTTTGCCGGGAAATGCCAGAGGTTGTTTGCGGATGGGATGTGAACGGGCTGGGTCATTATCCAGATCCAAGCGAAACAATCCTCCAAAAAGATATTTATCGATCTGTTGATAAGCAGGAGTAAGATCTACGGCAACAGCATCACCCCCGTCACCCATGGTGAAATAGAAGTAACCTTCTTCATCCCAGAACATGGCTCCTCCCATATGGTAACCCTGCGGATCGTAATCCTGGATCAAAATGTATTCTGAACTCGGGTCAATGATCCTGGAGCCCTCGTACACAGAAAATCTGGACAGCCGATTCATCCGCGGCTCTTCTCCATGATTCAGCACAGGACTGAAGGGATACATTATGTAGAGATAATTCTTGTTATCGGAGGAAGGATTGCCAAAGTCTGGATGGAGCGTGAAATTAATCAAGCCGGCATCTCCACCTGTGATGACCTTGTCCCGGATGTCTAGCGCAATTGTTTTTTCAGCGGTTGTTGAGTCGGCCTCAACAAACCATATCACACCATGCTTTCCCGCCACATAATACCCTGATTGGTCGGGGACCTCCTCCATTGCGATGGGATCCGTAAAGGTTAAGTTTGGAAAGGCATTCACCAGGGTCCAGTCTCCTGAGCTGGGGCTGATCTCCGGGAAAACACCCAGGAAGGGCTCCACCGGCTCAGCGGTATTAATGCCATGCGGACCCAGACTTCCAACCCAGGAAATAAAACAAATTCCAAAAAAGAGATATATAACTCTGTACATGCGGGTTCCCTTCTAACTGTAAAGAAAACGGATTTCATCCACCCAGTGTGTCCTTTAACAAGTAAAAGCCATTCTTTTTCCTTGCATGGCAAGAGCTCGTGCTGATTTTATACTTTTGGTAAAATTCTTCATCATGGCAAAACTGACTCATCTTGATCCCTCAGTATTTACCTTCTTAAGGAAAGTTGGAAAAAACAATAACCGGGATTGGTTTAAAACGAATAAGCAATCCTACCTCGATGCCAACGAACATTTCAAAGCTTTTGCTGAGGCCTTGAAAACAGAAATGGAAAAGTACGATAACATTGAAAAAATGAAGTTGTTCCGGATCTACCGGGATACAAGATTTGCAAAGGATAAGACACCTTATAAAACAAGCCTTAGTGGAAGCTTCACCCGGGCCACCAAAAAATTAAGAGGAGGTTATTATTTCCATTGCGAACCAGGGAACAAGAGCGTTGTGGCTGGTGGTTTTTGGCAACCGAATCCAGCTGATCTGAAAAGAATGAGAGAGGAGATCGCAATGGACGATAAACCACTTCGAAAAATTTTGAAGTCTGCTTCCTTTAAAAAACACTGGGGGGAAATCGAAGGAGATGTCGTAAAGACAGCTCCAAAAGGGTATTCAAAGGATCATCCTGCCATTGATCTGTTACGCCACAAATCCTTTATAGTAACTCATCACTTTAAGGATAAGGAAGTCACCTCGCCAGGGTTTGTTAAAGAGCTACTAAAATATTTCAAGGCCATGGCTCCTTTATTTAATTATATGAGTGAAGTGCTAACAACAGATATTAACGGTACTCCATTAGATTAACCTCCCATAAAAGATTTACATGGGATGGACATGGAATTCCCTGCTAAGGATTGTTTCTCCCAATCCAGCATCATGGCCCCACACCTTCGCTTCCAGTACCCAATCGGTGTTGCCATCCACGTCCAGGATAACATCACCATGAACTTCGTAATGACCGCTCATTTCATGTACATGAGCCATTGATGGAGCGTCAAAAAGAACAAGGCTCTCATCTCCGTTCTTATACATCCTGACATTTACGTGATGAACAACATCCATTTGAGCTTCATCAAAATTGACATGCACATGGATGGTATCC
>JABDJM010000243.1 GCA_013002475.1 Saprospiraceae bacterium
ACTTGGAACGGCCCAGGATGCTGGTTACCCGCAGATCCATTGCCAAAAGGAATGCTGCGCCAAAGTCTTGTCCGGTGAGGAAAATCCCGAATGGGTAAGTTGCCTGGCTCTTGTCGATCCGGGCAAAAAAAAATACTGGCTTTTTGATGCGACCCCTTCCATTGTTGAGCAAACGGGTTACGTTCAAAAACTTATCCCGGGAATATCCCTGGCAGGGATATTTTTGACGCATGCTCATATCGGACATTATACCGGCCTGATGATGCTGGGCCGCGAAGCCTGGGGTGCCGGCGAGGTCCCCGTGTATGTAATGCCTAGGATGAGGACCTTCCTGGAATCTAACGGCCCCTGGGGACAACTCGTTAGCCTAAACAATATTCAGATCCGGGATCTCCAAAATGAAGAAGAAATTCTCCTTCCAAATGATGTGTCCGTGACGCCTTTTTTAGTTCCTCACAGGGATGAATACAGTGAAACAGTTGGCTTTCAAATCAAAGGGCCAGGACAAACCGCTTTGTTTATTCCTGATATTGACAAATGGGAAAAGTGGGATAAGGATATTCAGGAGGAAGTAGCCGAAGTGGATATTGCTTTTCTGGATGCTACATTTTATGCTAATGGGGAAATTCCGGGAAGGGATATGAGTGAGATACCCCATCCATTTGTTGAAGAAACTATGAAGTTATTTGAAGGAACCGGAAGTGAAAGCAAGATCCACTTCATTCACCTGAATCACACCAATCCGTTATTGTGGTCGGTTCACACCAAAGTTGAATTGGAAGCAAAAGGTTTTGAAGTGGCCAGAACGGGCCAACAGTTCCCTTTTTGATCCTATTTGCTTAACAAAATATTTTTCTTTTCTTTTCGAAGATCTTTTTCCTGATTCTTTTGCTGTTCCCTTTCCGAACCTAGATGTCCTAATTCCAGGGCAACCTGATCTCGAATGCTCTTTACTAGATTCAAAGCGTTGGTTACCTTTTGCTGGAGGACCCAGTCTGACAGAAGATTATTAAAAAGGTTTTCAAGGAAACCTTGGTAGAAATCCATTTGGAGTTCCCGGGCATAATTCTTTGGATTCGGATAGAGGTCCTTGAGTTCACTCTGGAAGCGCAACAGTTGTTGCTTTGCGTGATGACCTCTTTCTCTGGCCCGGTCGATGTTGGTACGGCGGGTATAATGTTCCCAGGAACGGCTTCGCTGACCTCCCCATTGCCCCCAGCCTCGTGCAGATTTAAGATAGTGGATCATTTCATCCAGGATACGAATAGCCTTTTGTCCCTCCTGCTCCGCCTGCCCGATCTCCCAAAGCACAACCTTTGCATGATCAAGCTCCTTTTCTATGGCTTTGATCCTTCGCCCCGCCGGGGCTCCAGACCGTTTTAATTCTGCCTCCCTTTGCTTCATCAACTTTTTCAAGATCTGTCTTAAACCGGCATGTTTTGTTTTTTTCTCTGCAAGTATATTTTCCTCAAATTCGATGGCTTCAATTTCCTTGTTGTGCTCCTCTAGCTTTAAGAAGGCCTGCAAGTACTCCTGCCGCTCCTTTTCCACCTGCTCTTTCTTACTTCCCAGGACTTTATAAAAAAGCCCCTTCATAGAAAGGGATTCCAACTTTCGCCAATCTTTTTCCTCCTTGTTAACCTGTGTGATAAGCTTGTTCTTCTTTTTGATAGCAAGGGCCATGCGCTGATCCAGCTCATCCAGGTGAGACTCCACCTTTTCAAGCTCGCGAATCTTTATCAACGTCTGTTGAATTTTTTTGCTAGTCGGATTCATGCCCAAAAGATAAGAAAAGGCCTAAAACACAAAAAGCCCAGATCTAAATCTGGGCTTTTTATATGGAGGCAAAGACTCCTATTTAACAACCATCATTGATCGCACTCCATAAGGGGTACGAATTATAACCGGGTAGTTACCTGATGGCAGGATCGCTGCCGGGATATGCAATTCCAGCTTTCCCTCAGGAAGTCTTGAATAGTTTTTCGTAAAAAAGGGTCGCCCCATTAGATCCATCATTTGGATTTGCAATTGATCAGTGGCTCTAGACAGTTGAGCGGAAATTAGGAAATTATCATCCTGGACTTGCCAGGAAATTCCAAGCTCCTCGGGAGAAAGTTGTATGCTGGAAGAAACGGTTGTTTCTTCGACCAAATTTCCATTGATATATTGAAAAGTACTTGCTACGTCCTCCCAGATCACTGCGAAATACCGAAGATTGTCTGGATTCCAACCTGCAACTAATTGAGCAGTAAAGGTATTTTGAATCTCCATTCCGGAAGCAATGCTACCCATTGCCACCACTTCACCAAAAGTGCTTCCACCAAAAGATGTTCTTAGCACATAACGGTGATCCGCATTATCTCCCTGGGAAGCTTGCGCATTGATCACATGATCCTCGACGACATATACGACCAGATGGTATTTTCCATCAGCATTTTGAAAGAACTTAGTATTCGTGCTGGCGCTTACAGTATTTC
>JABDJM010000256.1 GCA_013002475.1 Saprospiraceae bacterium
GGATCCAACAGTCGATCCCGGCCTTTTCCATTAGCTGGGGCATCATCACATCCATTCGGTATTCAAGCATGCTGTCCACCCATGCCGCCCTTTCCCTGACCGGCAGGATCCAGGAAGGTTCCACCTGGGCGTTTGAAAGAACACTTGATAACAATAAGCTAAAAAACAGGATCGATCGCATATGATGAGTTTTATCAAAAGTAAATGATTCCGTCAAATCTCCATCCATCAACTCCTAATTGCCGAAAAGGTCGGGGAAATTTCACTTCTTCAAGCAGCAATCCTGGCTTCCATACGATAAGCTTATGAGGAAGTAGAATTGATTACCTTTCCAAAAATTTTCACATGAAGTGGATCTTGAGCCTTTTGTTTTCCTTGTTGGGAGTAATGGCTTTTTGCCAGGAATTCAGTTTTGGCGTTGCTGGGTTGTATAACCTTAAGAGCAATTACATTGAAACAAAGGAAAAGGAAACTAATTCGGTAGTTCATTTGGGTTTTCCGGATATGGATTCTGTTTACTATCTCACTCTCTTGGAAACAATTACCGAAAGGGAATACACGGTAAAGGGAAAGCCAGGATTTCAGGCCGAAGCAAACGTTGATTGGAAGTTGGGAGATAGATGGTCTGTGGGTACTGGTTTGGGAATGAGGTATCGAAACTGGGAGTATGAGGACAGAGTGAAAATCTTCATCTTTTATGAAACTCTGCTAAACGAAATTCCTGAGGAGGAAGCTCCAGACTTCACACCTACATTATTTTGCGATGAGGTAATCAATTTAAATCCAGGCCAAATTCCGAACCCGGTGGTTGATGTTAGGTCCCTAGACCTGTTTATCCCTGTACAATTCAATGTGGCATTTAACGAACAGTTTGATGCAGGAGTCTCATTTCTTTTTAGTGCCCCTGTCCTCACCAAACTAGAATATGAAACTACTCACACCGAATATTCCATGGATGGTGGTCTGCAGATATGTGAAAATTCTATCCGGACCAGGGAGGATGATTCCGGAGATGATTTTAGAGGATTTCGGTTTTCTTCAGAGTTGCAATTCACCTATTGGTTGCAAAATATCGGGATTCAGCTTTTTGGCCAATTAACGAGTACTCCACTTTTTGAAAAAATTGAAACGGCAGGACCCAATCTGGGCGGTGTAATAAACACTGATTCATTTAAGCCCAGGTTTATAGGATTGAAAGTCAAATATCGCTTGGGAGAAAAAGCTAATCCGGAATAACGAACACATTTTCTCCGAATTTCTCGGGTACAGAAAATTGCCTATCGTCTACCAGGATTACCATGCCATTATCCTCTTCCATCTTTTGCACTACAACGATTTGAGACTTTAGCTTCAGCCCAAGACTGGAGACGTATTGGAGGAAGGCTGCAGAATTATCGCTTACAGAAACCAACCGGCATTTTTCTCCTGGATCCAGAGTAGAAAGTTTGACCTTTTTGGAAGATTTTGACACCCCTTTTGAATTAGGGATTGGATCTCCGTGTGGATCCGTTTCAGGATAACCCAAAAACTTATCCAGCTTGTCTATCAATTTCTTTGACTTAATATGTTCTAATTGCTCAGCTACCTCATGGACTTCATCCCAACTGAAGTTTAAGGTCTCATATAAAAAGGTCTCCCAAAGCCGATGTTTCCTAATAAGTTCAAGAGCAATTTTTTTGCCCTTGGAAGTAAAAGATATCGGTCCATAGGGCTGATAGGACACCAAGGATTTTGCCTTAAGCTTCTTGAGCATATTGTTTGCAGAAGCAGGCTTGACATTCAGTTGAGTTGCCAACTGATTAGTCCCCACTTTTTTCAATTGATCGTTGTGGATTAGGTAGTATAAACCCTTTAGGTAGTCTTCTTCGTTTTTAGTCAGCATACCAACTATTGCCAGTCAAATGAGTTTGCAAAGTACGGTAATTGAGGCTCTCAAAATAGAATCTACAGTGTTGAAGCTCTTAATAATAGTTGTTTAAATTGATCTTTTAGCCCTAAAGGATCATCAAGATTTTGGTGATTTAACCAACCTTCAATTTGGCTATAAGTCAATTCTCCTTTGTATTCTGAATCCAATAAAAGAAGCGAATATCCCGCCACAGAAACTAGGAATCGATGATTTTCGCTGGAAAATTCAAACGGTATTCCATAGTCAAATACAGAATGAAAGATGAGTTGGCTTGATTCAGAATCAGGTAATTTGTACCGAAAATCGATGTGAAAGCTAGCGAAACCATCAGTTCCAGGAACTACATTAGGTACGATTTCATAAAGGGCTGTAATGTTTTGACCTGCTCCAATTTCGCCTGCATCCTTTGTGTCGTCTTCAAAGTCCTCTGTTTCTAGCAGTCTGTTCTCATAACCGATTAGTCGATATTCTTTAACAAGTTGCGGGTTGAACTCAATTTGAACTTTTACATCCTTAGCAACTGTGTAAAATTTACTGAACTCATGAATAAAGACTTTTTTTGCCTGTTCGATATTGTCGATATATTCATAAGTGCCATTTCCGTTGTCCGCCAATTGCTCAAGGATCGCCTCATTGTAATTTCCGCCTCCAACTCCGAGTGTAGTAAGAAAAACTCCTAGCTCTCTTTTTTCTTCGATAAGATCAACAATCTCTTCAACTGAAGAAAGGCCAACATTAAAATCCCCATCTGTTCCAATAATAATTCTGTTGTTTCCCCCAGGGATAAAATTAGCCTCTGCTATTTCATAGGCAGTGATTATTCCCTGAGCACCTGCGGTGCTGCCACCTGAGGATAACCCACTAATCGCCTCTTTGATTTTTTCTTTTTCCCAGCCCGGAGTTGACTCAAGGGCTACCCCTGCATTTCCTGCATAGGTAACGATAGCAATTCGATCTTCATCAGAAAATTCATCTACTAATAAGCTGAATCCCTCTTGTAGCAAAGGCAATTTGTTTTCGGAAGACATGCTCCCAGAAACGTCAATAAGCAAAACAATGTTTGAGGGCGGCAGCTCTGTTTCAGGAATGTCTTTCCCTTTGATTCCAATGCGAATGAGTTTGTTGTCCTGCTTCCAAGGACAGCTGCTGATCTCGCCATGTAATCCTATAGGATGACCTCCTTCAACTGCTGGGTAATCCATTGAAAAATAGTTGATAAACTCTTCAGTTCGGACGCTGGATTGAGGGGGCAATTTATCCTGAGAGATAAAACGACGCATATTTGAATAAGATCCTCCGTCAGCATCAATGGAGAAGGTGCTGATGGGTTCCTGATCTACAGAAACGAAGGGGTTTTCTTCATACCCAAGATAGTTTTCTCCTGTGGCCTGGGAAGTACTCCCGACTCCGTTAGGTGAAGTGTTATTAAAACTTGGATCATAGTCTTCGTTTGCAGAAAGACTGAAATCATCTTCAACTGCGCAAGAGCAAGCGAAAAGCAAAATCAATACAATGGGAAATGAGCTGCGAAAAGTCATAGACACTGGTTTTCCTTTAACAACGGCAGATTTTCTGGTGCCGTTGCCTGGAGGGCTCTAGCTTTGGTTAAAATTTGTTTGCCTGGAAAATTCACACCAGTTACAATCACTGTCTTCACATCCGGCGTAGAAATTATGATCCTTAATATTTTGATAAACCTCTTTTACCCAGCCTTTAACTTTATCCTGGCTTTCCTTATCCAGGGCAACAGTGGATTCCTGTAATTCTCCCTTTGCATTTTTACCCAGGTAAAGGATGGCAGATCGGCTAACGGTTTTATTAGGGAACTGTGCATCAAAAAGGATTTTATAAAACTGAAGTTGTCTCCAATAATCGCCACCATAGGGAACTTTATCGTCTGCCTTTTTTAGCTTTTCCGATCTTGGTTTCACCGTCTTATAGTCAAAGATGTAGGCCTCAGTGCTGCTCTTAAGATCAACCCGATCAATATCTCCCCCAAGAGGTACGCCATCCAACTCAGCATTATAGATCTTATGCTCCAGGAGGATATTTTTAGGAAGGTTATCCTTGTTGTCATTGTAGAACAGTTCCAGATTCTCTTTTCCTAACTCCATCCTGGATTCATATATGTGGTCCTCGAAAAATCCGCGCATTTTAGTCATTTCCTCCTCAAAAACATTTATCACAGAATCCAGAGGAAGGATCTTTTGATCATCATTGATCGGAAGATACATCCTATATAAAGCACGGTGCATGGCTGTCCCGAAGCTTGCCGCAGCAGAGGATCTGGAAGGTATTTTCAGTACATGATCAAAATAAAAACTGAGTGGGCACCTGATGTAAGTGTTTAGTGCGGATGCAGAAAGGCGGAAATCTTTCAACAGGAAATCAATGGTTTCTTTGGGTAAATCTTCCACTTTGATTTCAGGGATTTCCTGATGCATGGATTCCATCATTCCCTTCAATACTTCGATTGGGACTTGCTTGGGCTCTGCATTTTCTAAGCCTAAGATCTCCAGAAGTTCGGAAACATATGGAGAAGGTTCAGGTGGTCTTTTTCCATGGCCTGATAAAGGCCAACTGATGTATAAATGTCGCTTCGCTCTGGTCAGAGAAACATAGAAGAGACGACGGCCGGATTCCTCTTTATCCTCTTTGCTTGAGAAGGTTAGGGTCTTAGGAAATTTAAAATTGCTGTTGGGCTTTTTCCAAGT